>CAZVSL010000010.1:13108-15084 GCA_964629935.1 uncultured Calditrichaceae bacterium
TCGTTGTCCTCTGCTAACAGCACGTGTGGCAGTCTCGCTGTTGCGGCGCCAGCGTGTGCGGCCTCGCCGAGGTCGTCTGAAATGTGCCGGACTACGGATTCCCATGGTGTAGATTTCGCTCGAATCTTGTTTGGCTGCCTCAGCGCCTCGACCAATTTGGAGAGACGGACAGGCCGGGTAATACAGAAATCAAAGGGTGTATGCTGTGTGCGCCGCATTTCGGCTCGCCTGCCGAACGGAATCAACATTATGATGACGCTGTCATTCAGGCACGGATCGGATTTGATTTCATGTCCGAGCGTGCGGCCATCAATGCCGCTCAGGTGATGGTCGATGATGGCAACATGGTACGGGTCGCCGTCGCGGTGCGCCTGCCGCATCATGCCAAATGCCTGATACGCGGAGTCGACAGCATCATGGCGGATTTCCCAGGCGGTGAGCTGTTCTGCCAGAATTTTTCGCTCCTTTTCATCTTCGTCAACCAATATGACGTGCATGTCCTCGAGAGCCGCAAGCTGTGTGGTCTCCTGGGAAGCTGAGGTGTCCAGAGGAAACGGCAGCGTTAGCGTAAACACAGACCCTTCGCCCAGTTCGCTGCTGGCGTTGATCGTGCCGCCCATCAGCTCGGTGAGCTGCCTGGAGATAGACAGCCCCAGTCCAGTGCCGCCGTACTTGCGCGTGTTCGTTGAGTCCGCCTGCGTGAACTTACCAAACACGTACTCCAGCCTGTCAGCCGAAATGCCGATCCCGGTGTCTTCGATAGCGATTCTGTAGCTTACTTCATTGGCGTGTTGATCGATCTTTTCAACATTGACAAATACATATCCTTCCTCAGTAAACTTGACAGCGTTGCCAATGAGATTTGTTAGCACCTGACGCACCCTGCCGACATCACCGACCACCCGATCAGGCGTGCCTGGTGCAAACCTGTAATGCAGTGCGATTCCTTTCTCCTCAGCCTTTGGCGCCAGCAGCTCCAGCACCTCCTCAACAGCAAAGCGCAGATCGAATGGATTGGCAGCGATGGTGAGCTGGCCGGCCTCCATCTTGGAAAAATCAAGGATGTCGTTAATGATGGTGAGCAGCGCTTCGGACGAGCTCAGAATGGTCTCAACGTACGCTACCTGCTCTTCATCCAGCTCTGTATCGGACAACAAATCAGCCATGCCCATGACGCCGTTCATGGGTGTACGGATTTCATGGCTCATGTTGGCCAGAAATTCATTTTTCGCCTGGTTGGCGACTTCCGCCTGTCTCGCCATATCCCGCGCGATGGTGATCGCTTCGTCCAATTGTTGATTGGTGGAAATTAGTTCCCGGTTTGTGGCCTCTACTTTTTCCTTCGCTTGCGTGAGCGCTTGCTCGGCGCGCTTTTTCTCGGTAATATCCAGGCCGGAGCAAATGATCCAGCGCACGGTTCCGCGTTCATTCTTGAGCGGCGCATTGGACCAGGTGATGGTCCTCTCTTCGCCGTCCCGCGCTATCCAGTTGCTTTCAAAAGTTTGCGGAAAGTGCTCGAGGACATCTTCTTCAAAATGAAAACTCTTGTCATTGGCCACGACAGGCCAGAACGGAAGTTCGCGAAAATCACGGCCGATGACTTCATCAGACGGATACCCGCTCACCAGTTCGCATGCCTTATTGAAACGCAGGACGCGTCCTTCCTGGTCCAGCACAATGATCAATGCCCCGGCAGTGTTGACAACGCTGCTGGTGAAGTTGTGCTGGTCTCTCAGCCTGCTGTTGGTTTGAAGCAGACTCCAGACAAAACTGCCAACTAAGGCGACGATAATTGCGGTTCCGAAGATGAGGAACCATAAACTTTCAGCCGACGATTCGATAGATACCCTCCCGCATAGAAGATGCAGGCTACCATATTAAGTCCCAAATGAATTAGCCACAATTTGGCAAACAAAGCCGGATCAACAATGAATTTCAGAGCCGCAAACAGCAGAAAATTTCCTGCAAAATAAAAC
>CAZVSL010000010.1:15094-29590 GCA_964629935.1 uncultured Calditrichaceae bacterium
GCCCACACTTATCCAAAATGCCGGAACCCGTCTCGTGGCGGTGCTCGCCTGATTGCTAATCTTGTGCAGCGTGTAGGTAGAGACTGAAATGAGCATGATGCTTTCAACGAGCTGAAACTGGTGTAGCATCGCAGGAATGGTCGCCCCGCTTAACCACGCAATGCACCACGCCAAGGCCCAGAGGGCAATGCTAATACGAAGACCATTTCTGAGCGTTACGTTGCTCTGCCAGATAGAAAAAATGTAAACCAGAAAGCCATATTCAACCAGAGTAAAGATGGCCATCTGCCAGAGATTGCTGGCGTTGCTTGCGGCGGCGAAGACGGTTGAGATGTCGATAACAATTGTAAAAAGATTGAATGCCAACAAAACCTGTAGAGGCCGGCTTAGATAGCGCCAGCAATACACGCCGACGCAGAATGGCAGAAGATCTATAAGCAAGGCAGCGATTGCCATATACATATACGAAGACATCAGTACTGCTTGGTTTGATGTTCAGTTTCTCTTATCGTACAATAAGCGTCTGTATAGTATCGACGGAATTCAGGGGAAACTCAAACGCGGCAGAAGACTAACAAATAGCCTGCGGACGCTGCTCTGAATGAGCGCCCGCAGGACTAGTTCACGCAAACAGGTTGAAGTGCATTTTGGGTCGCCTCAACCAACTATTCGCCCCGGTGGGGCGATGCCCGAAGGCACGTATCAGCGGGCAACGACCTTGCCCTGATTGTCTGGCATGGGCGTGTTCAGCTCGTTGTTATCGCCGCAAAGCGGAGGGCATAAAGCCGCCCGTTCCGCCAAAAGACCTTTGGTAAGGTCGTTCTGGTCAGCGTCTGTGCCAACTACAACCAGGTGCTGCACGCCCTCATTGTCCAGGCCATAATAGATTCGCAGGCCAACCACGCCTTCCTGGGCCAGGATGGCCTCCACAGCCTGGCGTCCGAAAAAGTGCGACTTAACGCCATCCGGATTTTCACTTTGATAATTCAGAGCGAGCTTGCTCGCATCTTCCAGACTGATGGTGTGGTCCTCAGCTCCGGTGAACTTCTCAACAGCAGTGAACGCAAACGCAGCAAAGCAGATCAACAATACAGCAAGAATCGAGAGTCTTAACATCATGATGAACCTCCGTTTCTGGATGGGAGAGGTTTGGTGACCTCTGCCCGTTCGGTAGTAAATGGAATGTCACGGGGCAGCATGGACCAACTTGTCTGACCCCGGAGATATGTGCACATGATGCAAGGCAGGTGAGGTCGAGTTCACTCAGAACTTGAGCTCTCTCGAGTGGCAAAGGTGTAGAATCAGGTTAAAAATTCAATCGCGCACAATCAATTAATTCGGACGAATCTATACGGTTTGGCCATAACATACAAGCTAATTCCGGATTCGTGACCGAAACTTCATACCGATTACGAGTTCGCAATCCGCAGACGTAGAAAAGTCACAATGGTTCGTAGGTCACGGGCCAAGTTCCGTGGCGTACCGATTGCTCAGGCAAACTTTAGCGCTTGAATTATTGCGCTGAAAACCGCTATATTGCTGTCTATGATTCAGGTAAACAACTTGTGCAAATCTTACGGCAGCCAGGAACTGTTTGATGAGGCCAGCTTCACGGTCAATGCCGGGGAGCGCGTGGGGCTGGTTGGCCGGAATGGCCACGGTAAAACCACCCTTTTCCGATTAATCCTGGGGTTGGAAACGCCCGACTCTGGCACGATTCGGAAACCAAAGGCGTATCGCATGGGCTATCTCGAGCAGCACCTCGATTTTCAGGGAGCAACCGTTCTGGAGGAAGCATGCCGTGGTTTGCCCCCCGGAATGGAGCATGATGCCTGGCGGGCTGAAAAAATACTGGCCGGACTCGGTTTTAGTGCCACGGATATGGCGCGCAGGCCGGCTGAGTTTTCCGGCGGCTTTCAGGTCAGGCTTAATCTGGCCAAAGTGTTGGTTTCGGAGCCGGACATGCTCATGCTGGACGAACCCACCAATTATCTCGATGTCGTATCGATCCGCTGGCTCATCCGCTATCTGCAAGCATGGAAGGGTGAGCTTATGCTCATCACCCACGATCGCAGCTTCATGGATAGCGTGACCACGCATACACTGGGCATTCACCGAAAGCGCATGCGCAAAGTAGAAGGCGGCACGGCAAAATATTACGACCAGATCGCCAGCGAAGAGGAGATCTACGAGAAGACGCGCCTCAACGACGAGAAGCGGCGCAAGGAAGTCGAACAGTTCATCCGGAGATTTCGGGCCAAAGCGCGTCTGGCGAATTTGGTGCAGTCACGCATCAAGACCCTGGAGAAGCAGGAGCGCAAACATAAGCTGGAAAAGATCGAGACGCTTGAATTTGCATTCAAGTCCGAGCCGTTTTCTTCGAAGGTGATGATGGATGTGCACGAGGCTGCATTTCACTATGACGGCCAGCCTAATCTGTTTGAGAACCTGAACTTGACAATTCATAACAACGACAGGATTTGTATCGTCGGGAAAAACGGCAAGGGCAAGACCACGCTGCTCAAGGTGTTGGCCGGAGAGTTGGCGCCACAAGCCGGTGATCTCAAACCGCATCCGTCTTTGAAGCGCGGTTATTTCGAACAAACCAACACCGCTGCGCTCGATCCCAACCGCACGGTGGAGCAGGAGATCATGAGCGCAGATGCAGATTGCACCAATCAGATGGCGCGCGATATTGCCGGCGCCATGATGTTCAGCGGCGACCAGGCGCTGAAAAAGATATCGGTTCTCTCAGGCGGCGAAAAAAGCCGGGTGCTGCTTGGCAAGCTTCTGGTTTCGCCCTCACACCTGTTGTTGCTCGATGAACCAACCAACCACCTCGACATGGAATCCTGTGATTCGCTCATGGAAGCCATCGATGCCTTTGAAGGTGCAGTCGTGCTGGTAACCCACAACGAGATGTTCCTGCACACGCTGGCCAATCGATTGCTCGTCTTTGACCGCGACCGATATTTCCTCTATGAGGGCGGCTATCAGGATTTTCTAAACGATATCGGCTGGGAGGATGACGAAGCTCCGGATGACAAGCAACCGCAAGAAGAACAAACCTCACACACAAACCTGGACAAAAAAGCTCTGCGCAAACTGAAGGCTGAAATTGTGCAGGAAAAGTCACGTGTCCTGCGGCCACTGGAAAGCAAGAGCAGAGAATTGGAGCAGGCCATCATGGGCCTAGAGCATGAATTGAGCGAGGTGAATCAGAAACTGGTGCAAGCTTCCGGCAATGGCGACGGCGAGGCGATCGCCAGGCTTGCCAAAAGTGAGCGTGACATCCAATCCCGCATCGAAGATTTGTATGATGAGCTCGATGCACTCACACGTGAGTTAGAAGCCCGCAGCGATGAGTTCGAAGAAAAATTGGAGAACCTGTAGTCAGTAGCAATTATTACAATTTAAGGGCAATTATGATGCTCAGAAAATTCCTGTTTCTCGTCGTGTTGCCTGCTGATGGAGGAGACTTGATCGCTACACGCCAAAAGTATCGCTTACAACCTTGCGAATCTGGCTCGGCCCAACCGGCTTCTGCAAAAATCCGATCAGCTTCAGCGTTTCAAAATTGGGAGCAATCAGGTCCTGACGCGCCGCACTTATCAGCAGAATCCTGCAACTTGCATTGTGAGTCTGCGCTGCCTGAATGACTTCCAATCCGTGGTGCTCGGGCAAACGATAATCACTGATGACCAGGTCAAAGCAACGGCTCTGGAGCGCATCGAGAGCGGCCTGTCCGTTTTTGACAACACTAACATCAAAGTGCAGGTCCCGCAATGCCAATCGAATCAAATGGATGAAAGCTTCATCGTCTTCGACAATGAGAGCAGTATAAGTTTTCATGTTATGCAGTCGGGTTTAGCTTTTTGCCCGCCCGATGTGTCGCGTGGACTGCATCCTCGGGTGGGTACGAATGATTTCTTACTTTCATGTTTAGTATCGACATTTTCACGCGGATGCTGAATACTTATAGCATCCAAACTGAGCAATTCCGCCTTTAGTTTGAACTCTTGGCATTTTCGACATGCGCTAGAGCCTGATGCAGATGCCGGTCAAAAAACATGACTGCGTCAAAATAACCCTTGATTTTGAAAACGTGGTTCAATATATTTGATGCTTGAATTATGGCGCATTCGTCTAGTGGCCTAGGACGCCGGCCTCTCACGCCGGTAACACGGGTTCGACTCCCGTATGCGCTACGAAACCGCATGAGAGGATAGGGCCGGGAACGTCCCGACGTCACTGTCGGGATAACACGGGTTCGACTTCACTATGCGATACAGTTTTAGATCGACGGCTATCATAAGTCAGCCGTCGATTTCTTTTAGTCTGCGCCCGTAGCTCAACTGGATAGAGCGCTTGGCTACGGACCAAGAGGTTAGGGGTTCGAGTCCTCTCGGGCGTACTCTTTTCGAATGACGGAAGGAACGGAATTTCCCGTGCAAATCGCATCTCACGAAACCTGGATGGAACAAGCGTATCGTGAGGCGGAGAAAGCATTTGAGCGAAAGGAAGTTCCCGTCGGAGCGGTTGTTGTGGCAGATGGTCGTGTCATAGGCAAGGGACACAACATGGTTGAATCCCTGCAAGATGCCACAGCCCACGCTGAGATGATAGCCATCACTGCGGCGGCAGAGTATCGAAATAGTTGGCGGCTTGATGATACGGTGCTCTATGTCACAAAAGAGCCGTGTCCAATGTGCGCCGGTGCAATTTATCTCTCCCGAATTCCTCACGTAGTTTTCGGAGTCAGTGATTCGCGCATGGGCGCCTGCGGGTCGACTGTTGACGTGCTTCACAACTCCAATCTCCGCTCAAACGTTGCAGTTACAACTGGTATTCTCGAGCCTAAGTGTTTAGGTATTTTGCAGGCGTTCTTTCAAAAACTCAGAGAAAAGAATAGTTTGGAGAGGTGACCGAGTTGGCCGAAGGTGCACGACTGGAAATCGTGTGTGGGGTTAATAGCTCCACCCAGGGTTCGAATCCCTGCCTCTCCGCTGCTTCGATTATCGATTATTGATTATTGAAGAGCACAGAGACAAGATTCTGACAGAAGTTCACGACGTGGCCATGATTATTCAGCAGGCAATAATCAATAATCAATTTTAGGAGAGGTGCCGGAGCTGGTTGAACGGGGCGGTCTCGAAAACCGTTGTGGCCTTTCGGTCACCCAGGGTTCGAATCCCTGCCTCTCCGCTGTATTCTTTATTCGAAATTCGGAATTCGAAAGTAGTCAAATTTACGGTTTGTATCCCACAATTTTCGAATTCCGAATTTCGGTTTAACTCAAACTGTTGGGGCCGTAGCTCAGTTGGGAGAGCGTCGCGTTCGCAATGCGAAGGTCGTGGGTTCGACTCCCATCGGCTCCACCGAGGCTGTGCTAGATGGGGAGTTAGCGGTGCCCTCTTGCCTGCAATCCGCTATAGCAGGGTCGAATTCCCGTCCGAGGCCTTTTCTTCCATGCTGTGGTAGCGACAGGTAATGTTGAAGGTGCGAGTCCGTCGCAATAAAGTGGCGCCCAACCCCGTCAGGACCGGAAGGTAGCAGCGGTAAGTGCTTACTTTATGTGCCGAGGGAATGCTTGCCCGGAGTTGCTTTTCGGTTGCCACACATGGCCGAGAGGGGTCGAAGGCGGGTGCACAGCCTCTTGTTTTTTGTAGAGGTATTGTGAGTCTGGTTGCTTTTTATGTATTATTACTTATCTTCCTCTTCTAAGTCTGAGTACCCAGGCAAAGCCAACTCCTAACACCGACAGGAGGGAAAACAGCGTATGTCTTATGTTGTCTTAGCGAGAAAATGGCGGCCAATGAAATTCGACGACGTGATGTCACAAGACCACGTCACGACAACGCTCAAAAACGCAATCGAGCACAACCGTCTCGCCTCAGCCTACCTGTTTTCCGGTCCCCGCGGTGTGGGCAAAACCACAACTGCCCGCATATTTGCCAAAGCCATCAATTGTGAAAAAGGGCCAACACCGGTTCCCTGCAATGTCTGCCCCAATTGCAAAGAAATCACCGAGAGCCGCAGCCTGGATGTCTTCGAAATCGACGGCGCTTCAAATCGTGGTATCGATGAAGTCCGCAATCTGCGCGAGAATCTGAAATACTCCGCATCCAAGGGCAAGCACAAGATCTATATCATAGATGAAGTGCACATGCTCACCACTGAGGCGTTCAATGCTTTGCTGAAGACTCTGGAGGAGCCGCCGCCCAAAGTTATGTTCATCTTCGCAACCACGGAATTCCACAAGGTGCCGGCGACCATCCTTTCCCGCTGTCAGCGCTATGATTTCAGGCGCATCCCACCAGGCGAGATCGTTGCCCAGCTTCAGAAAATCTGCTCTGAAGAAAACATCAAGATCGATCAGGAATCACTCTACCTGTTGGCCAGGAAGGCCGATGGCAGCATGCGCGACAGTCAGAGCTTGCTCGATCAGGTCATCTCGTTTTGTGGCGAACAGATCAACAACGAAGATCTGGTAAGCTTGCTGGGGATCATCGGCCAGGATCTTTATTTCAAATGCACCGATGTTATGGCGCAAAAGGACGTGGCTGCTGGCCTGAGTCTGGTTGAGGATATCTTTAATCAAGGTTATGACATGGGGGAATTTCTGAGCGGCCTGGCTGAGCATTTGCGTAATATGCTGGTTGTGAATGCAACCGGCAATGCCAATTTGCTCGAGGGCCTTGAATCCTATAAGGAACGCTATCAGCAAGCTGAGGTTGCCAGGAACTTTTCGGAGACAGACCTGCTACGATTGATCCAGCTTGCAACGGATACCGCCTTCCAGATCAAGCGCAGCGTCAATCCGAAACTGATGCTTGAAATGGCGCTGGTCAAGATGATCAAGATGGACCGGAGTATTGAACTTGACACGCTCATTTCAAATCTGAATAATCCCGGTGGGCTGCAGAATGCGCCCGGCTCTGGCGCCTCGGGTTCGCCCGAGTCCGCGTCCGCCGCAGCGCCAGCAACAAAAACGACTGCACCGCCGAACATGGCAGGCGTCGAGACTGGAAGACGCAGCCAGGAAAGCAGTGACAAGGCAGAGGCCACGGACATGGGAAGGGCGACTCATGCTAAGTCAGGGTTATCCGGGTCAGACAAAAAGGAGACAGCAGCCAGCCCAATCACAGAAGGAGAACGCAGCGCTGTCGCGATAAAACAGATCAAACATCGTGTCAGTGACAAAAATACTCAGGAAAAGCAGCCGTATGTCAACGGTCATAAACAAGCGACCTACGGAAATGGAAATAGTCAAGACAACGCCGGGCAAACTTTGCAGACAGAGAACCGTACATCTGCTGAGCAACGAGCTGCCTCACTTGAGAAGATAAAGGATGAGTGGGCAAAGATCGTAGATGCAGTCAAGGAAAAGAAAATTCATCTCGGATCGTTCTTAAACGAAGGCTACCCAACCGGTCTGGACGGCGACTTACTGGAAGTCTCTTTTGGCACAGATAATGGTTTTCATATGCGGACTGTCGAGCAGAACAAAGCCATCATTCAAGCTGTCATCCTGGAGCAGACCGGCTTTCGCCTGCGCTTGAAATGTCACAGAAATGATTCTGATAAGTTTAACGAAATGCTTACACAGCTCCGACCGGCCAGCGAAGTCGATGAACAGCAGGCCGCTGAAGAAGAGCTCATGCAGATCCCCATCGTCAAGAAAGTCATCGAAGTTTTTGATGGCGAGTTTGTGCAGCGCAAGAAACAATCGTAAACCCGACTCTAAGGAGTGTTATTATGGCCAAAGGCAATATGAATGAAATTCTTAAGCAAGCCCAGAAAATGCAGGAAAAGATTCAGAAAGTTCAAGATGAACTGGGCGACATGCAGGTGGAGGGCAGCGCCGGGGGCGGCATGGTCACTGTGACAGCAAATGGCAAGCAGGAAATAGTGGGCGTAAAGATCGACTCGCAAGTCGTTGACCCTGATGACATAGAAATGCTGGAAGACCTCGTCGTCGCTGCCGTAAATCAAGCCCTTGAGAAAGCCAGTGAGATGGCCAATCAGGAAATGGGCAAAGCGGCTGGCGGCATGTTCGGTAATTTGCCCGCCGGCATGAAGTTCCCCGGACTTTAACAGAGGGTTCTAGCAGCTTATGCAGTATGCATCAGTGTCCATGGAGAAAGCGATCTCCGAGTTATCGCGTTTGCCCGGCATCGGAAGAAAGACAGCGCAACGGTTGGTGTTCCATCTTTTAAAGACCTCCAGGCAGGAGGTACAAAGCCTGGCAGAGGCAATCATTGCTATCAAAGACAAAATCGGCTTTTGTTCGATTTGTTATAATATAACCGAAAGCGACCCGTGCAGCATCTGTACCAGTGATAAGCGTGACCGCTCGATTGTCTGCGTGGTTGAGGAAGCCAATGATGTCCTGGCGATCGAGAGGACAGGAGAATACAGAGGCTTGTACCACGTTCTTGGCGGCGCACTTTCGCCTCTGGAAGGCGTCGGGCCCGATGATCTATCCGTCAAAGAACTTTTGGCGCGTTTGAATGGTTCAACCAATGAAATCATCATCGCCACAAATCCCAATACCGAGGGCGAGGCAACGGCGCTTTACCTTGAGAAACTCATCCGCCCCCTGAGCATAAGAATTAGCCGGATTGCACGCGGTCTACCCGTGGGCGGCGATCTCGAGTATGCTGACGAGATGACTCTAACCAAAGCACTCGAAGGCAGAGTCACAGTTAATAGGACGACTTAATAGTTAGATTTAATTCACCAGTTGCCAGCATGACCTTGCCCAATCAACTTACTGTTCTGCGCATGGCCCTTACTCCCCTGTTCGCGGTCGCCCTGACATTCGATGATATTTCGTGGAAATATGTGGCACTGAGCATCTTTGTGCTGGCATCGTTAACCGATTGGTATGACGGACATATCGCCCGCAAGGATGGCACCACCACAACAACGGGCAAGTATTTGGACCCCCTTGCCGACAAGTTGTTGATTTCCACTGCCTTTGGCATCTTCGCTTTTGCACTTAACATCATGCCGGTATGGATGTTCGTGAGCATGGCCGGGCGTGACATCGTCATCACCGCGCTGCGCGCCTATGCTATCTCCGCCAACAAGATTTTTGAAACCACCGGTTTTGCCAAATGGAAGACCTTCTCCCAGATGGCCTGCATCTACGTCTTGCTTCTTTTGCTGGTAGCGGGCGATATGAGTAACGGCGTCTTGCATCGTATAGAAGCATGGGATGGGGTGTGGAGCATGATGTTTGTCGTGACGATGTATACGCTGGCCTCCGGAATTATCTATCTTTATGAAAATCGTCTCCTTTTGAAGGACCTTGCTATCGCTTTTTATCGGGTCTTTACTCCCACCAAAGTCCGCTAGAGATGAGCGCACTCGCCCGCTTCATTGCCACCGGAGTTTATACCGGTTATACACCCGTAGCGCCGGGAACGGCTGGTAGTCTGCTCGGCGCAATACTATATTGGGCCATTCCTCAAAATCAAACTCCCCTGTTTCTGGTGCTTATTCTGAGCGTATTTTTTGCCGGCGTCTGGAGCGCCTCGCGGATCGAAGAAATTTCGGGCGTCAAGGATAACCAAATAATTGTTGTCGATGAGATCGTCGGTGTGTGGCTTACGCTCCTCGGCGCCGAAAAATCCTGGCTCTGGTTGCTTATCGGCTTTGTACTTTTTCGGCTGTTCGATATTATCAAACCGTTTCCGGTGAAGCGAGTCGAGAAACTTGCCGCAGGCTGGGGTGTGATGCTAGATGACGTCATCGCCGGCGTTTATGGTCTCGCTGCATTTCAAATTATCTTCTACCTTTCAAGCCACCTGTAGCGAAACAAGCAAGAAGAAACACAGCTTGATTTTTCCTGAAGTTCTTTGTATTCTGTTTCATAATCTCGGTGAAAAAGGAAGCATACGAGCATGATGAAAGCAGAAATCATTTCAATTGGTGACGAGCTTTTGCTCGGCCAGACAGTCAATAGCAACGCATCCTACATTGCAAAAGGCTTGACCGGTTTGGGCATTGAGGTGCACTGGATCACAACCATTGGTGATGATGCCGACGAGCTTGTTGCTGCGCTAAGGCGAGCCATGCAACGCAGTGACATCATCATAACAACAGGCGGACTTGGCCCCACACATGATGACATTACCAAGACTGTCACTGCAGATTTCTTTGACTCTGGATTCACTTTCAAGCAGGAAATTCTGGATGAGATTCGTGAACGTTTCGAGCAGCGTGGCATCGAGATGGCTGAGATCAACCGGGAACAAGCTGAAGTTCCTGAGAAGGCTAAAGTGATTCCAAATCCGGTCGGAACAGCGCCCGGTTTGAACTTCGAGCGTGATGGCAAGAAGTGCATCGTGCTTCCGGGCGTTCCTTCTGAAATGAAAGCGATGTGTGAAGAGACCGTATTTCCCATGTTCTCCGGTCAGGGCCGGGTGATTCTCATCAAAACCATTCGCACGACCGGAGTGCCGGAATCTGCTCTCTATGAACAGGTTGGCGATGTCGGGGAAATCGAAGCGGTTGCAAAGGTGGCCTTTCTGCCGAAAGCCACCGGTGTAGACATCAGGCTCACTGTCAGCGGCAGCGATGCTGAGGCTTGCCAGGAGCGGCTTGATAAGGCAAGCGGGATGTTTAAAGAACGTATCGGCGAGCATATCTATGCCTATGACGATCAGAATCTCGAGGATCTGGTGGCGGGAGAGTTGACTGCGCTGCAGAAAACTCTGGCCGTGGCAGAATCATGCTCCGGCGGACTGCTCGCCGACAAACTCACGAACATCCCCGGTAGTTCAGTTTATTTTGAAAGAGGCGTGGTTGCATACAGCAATAAAGCGAAAACACAGCTTCTCGACATATCGCAATCACTGCTGGAAGCCAAAGGCGCCGTCAGCGAGGAGGTCGCCAGGGCCATGGCTGAAAATGTCCGCGAGCTGGCCGGCGCCGATTTTGGTCTTTCCACAACCGGCATCGCCGGACCCGGCGGCGGCAGCGCGGAAAAGCCGGTTGGCCTTGTCTATATCGGATTTGCTTCCCGTGACAACTCTTATAGTCAGCGCTTTGTTTTCACAAAAGATCGTCTGACCAACAAAGAACGAACCGTTCAGGCAGCCTTAAACATCTTGCGGAAAGAATTGTCAAAAAGCGAGTGACCTTCACGAAGGTTTGTTGGAATCCGCACATTGATATTGTGATTTGATCAAGATAGTTTAGCGAGAGTCTACTCACCAGCAAGCAGCCCGCAAGAATGTTCCTTTTAAATTGAGTATGGTAAAGTGGCGGATCTGAGAACATTTATCGCAATCGAGACTCCGGAATCGATTCAGGCTAAAATTGCCGCGCTTCAGGATGAGCTTAAGCAGGAGAACGAGCGTGTCAGGTGGCCAAAACCGGCTAACATTCATCTTACTCTGAAATTTCTGGGGCAGGTTGAGGAAAGCAGAACACCGGTAATTACCGAGTCTGTCAAAGACATGCTAAAGGAACAGCCAAAGTTCACTTTTTCGGTCAGGGGGCTGGGCGCGTTTCCGAATTTTCGGCGAGCACGGGTGCTTTGGGTCGGTGTGAATGACAATAGCGACCAACTTCAACATCTTGTGGAAAACATTGAGGCGGCATTAATTCCTTTGGGATTTTCCAAAGAAAATCGTAAATTCACGCCTCATTTGACCCTGGGACGGGTAAAGTCATCTTTGAGCAAATCCTTCATTCGAAAACTCGAGCAGATAGATTTTGCAGGCGGCGAGGTAACCGTCGATGAAATTGTTCTGTTCCGCAGCGACCTGAAGCCGACGGGCGCGGTATACACGCCGCTGTCCAGGTTCCGTTTGAAGTGAAACAATACTAGAATATACGGTTACGATGTCATGCTGGGTGATGGCGCATTAACATTTCAGGAGTGGATGATGGGAGAGAGACTGCCATTGGCAACCATCCATGGGGCGATACTGGAATTTTTGCGTGATCGCAAGGATGTTGCACTTTTTGGTGCGCAAGCAGTTAATGCTTACGTGCCACACGCTCGTATGACGCAGGACGTTGACATTCTCGCATTAGGCGGAGAAAAACTTCCTGGCGAACTACGTGAATTCCTTAGTGGGAAGTTTCATATCGCTGTAAGAGTAAGAAGGGTAGCTGGAAAGAAAGGATTTCGTTTGTATCAAGTCCAAAAGGGAGGAAATCGACATCTTGTTGATATACGATCTGTGGAGGTGCTGCCTGAGACCGAGATTGTGCACGGCGTTCAGGTGATCGCACCGGCAGAATTGGTCGCCGACAAGGTCAATGCCTATCATCTGCGGCGGCAGCAGCCGAAGGCAGGGACAGATTGGCGGGATATTGCAATGCTGCTACTGGAATATCCTCAGCTTAAACAACCGACCGGTGAGGTGACAAAAATACTTAAAGCAAGAAGAGTGTCCCCGGAAGTGATAGATGCCTGGTTGGAGTTTGTACAGCGGGAGATCAGGCCGGAAGATGATGACGGGGGTTTTTGATGACGAAGATAGCAAAATACTCATTAATCTAAGTTAAGGAGGGAAGGAAATGAGTGATGAACGAAGCGACAAGCTCAAAGCCCTCGATCTTGCCATGGCTCAGATCGACCGCCAGTTTGGCAAAGGGTCGATCATGCGGCTCGGTGATGATGTGCGGGCCGCGGACGTAGACGCCATTCCCACTGGCTCTATTTCTCTCGACGCAGCTCTGGGAGTCGGCGGCGTGCCAAGAGGGCGAGTTGTGGAAGTGTACGGGCCCGAATCTTCAGGCAAGACCACTATCGCGCTGCACATAATCGCGGAGGCGCAAAAACGTGGCGGGCTGGCAGCTTTTATCGATGCTGAGCACGCGCTCGATGCCAAATACGCGCGCAACCTGGGTGTAGATACAGAAAATCTGCTGATTTCCCAACCAGATACCGGAGAACAAGCCCTGGAGATCGCAGAAACCCTGGTGCGCAGTGGCGCGCTTGACGTGGTTGTGGTTGACTCAGTGGCGGCTCTGGTGCCGAAAGCAGAAATTGAGGGCGAAATGGGAGATGCACAGATGGGTCTGCAGGCACGTTTGATGTCGCAGGCCATGCGCAAACTCGCCGGTATTATCAGCAAATCACGCACCACCATGATCTTTATCAATCAGATTCGTGAGAAGATAGGCGTGATGTTCGGCAATCCCGAGACCACGACGGGCGGCCGGGCGCTCAAATTTTATTCTTCGGTGCGCATCGATATTCGTCGCACGGCTTCCATTAAAGATGGCGAAAACATTGTCGGTAATCGCACACGGGTCAAGGTAGTGAAGAACAAGATCGCGCCGCCGTTTCGCGAGGCGGAATTCGATATCATGTACGGTACCGGCATCTCGCGCGAAGGCGATCTTATCGACATGGCGGTGAAGCATAATATCATCCAGAAGAGCGGCACGTGGTTCTCCTATGGTGAGGAACGGTTGGGTCAGGGCCGGGAAAACGTAAAGAAGTATATGATCGAGCAAACAGACCTGTTGAAGAAGATTAATAAAGAAGTGCGGGAAGCGCTGGGGCTTATCAACAACAAGACAGAGAAAACAAGCAGCACTTCAGAGAAGAAATCGGCTGGCAATGGTCAGCCTGTGTCCAAATAGCACGTACGGTTCTAAATGGATGCATTCAGGACCATCACCAGAATAGAGGCGCAAAAGAAGCGCAAAAACCGGGTTTCAATCTATCTTGATGATGAGTTCGCGTTTGGACTCGATATTGCTGTGCTGGCCAAATTTAACCTGAGCAAGGGGGATTGCCTCGACGAAGAGCGAATCTCCGATATTCTGTTTGCTGAAGAACAGAGACAGGTTCGGGAAAGCGCCATCCGCTATCTGGCGGGCCGGGCGCACAGTGAGAAGGAGCTGCGCATGAAACTGGCGCGCAAGGGTTACGCGGAAAGCGTTATCAATGAGGTCCTGGCGCAACTGAAAGCCGACAAGTTTCTGGATGATGAAGAATTCGCGCTATCTTACGTTCGCAGCCGCATGGTAAGCAAACCCATGGGCGAACGCCTGCTCAGACAGGAACTTTGGCAAAAGGGCGTGAGTGAGTCAACAATTGACCGGGCTGTGCAAGCTGCCTACGCAGACAATTCGCAACGAGAGTTGGCGCTGCAGTTGGCTCAGAAACGATGGTCGCGCGACAAACACCTGCCCGAGCAAGAACGGAAGCGGCGCCTGCACGATTTCCTGATGCGGCGCGGCTTTGAGTGGGATATTGTGAGTGAAGTGATCCATCTTCATGACCATTAATGAAATTGGTTTTCTTGCGTGGGATGTGGTGTTGTTCTCGCCGCTGTGGTATTGTTATATATGATGAATCATCGGCAAGAAAGAGGAGCGACACTCGGGGAGAATGTAGAAAGTAAATACGATTGAGACTTATGATGAAATCAAAAGACGTTCGAAATCAATTTCTGGATTTTTTTAGAAGTAAAGACCACGAAATTGTGGCCAGCGCACCCGTGGTGCCATTCGATG
>CAZVSL010000011.1:0-3889 GCA_964629935.1 uncultured Calditrichaceae bacterium
CATGTCGAGCCGAAAGTATTCACCATTGCTCCCTCCGCACCCACGAGAACGTAGGAATATCGCCCCATATCTCCCGGAATCAGCACAGGTTGTCCTACTGCCTGATATGCAGCGGGAACGCCCTGCGTGCCCGGAGCAAAGGCACGCGTTGCACCTTTTCGATGGACGCATAATTCTCGCTCGCGGCCGTCCACTTTATGCTTTTCGAGCTTGGCGATGTTGTGGGCAACCTCGTAAACAACCCGCAGACCGATATCCGACGGTCCGAGCCTGAGTGCTTCTGAAAATGCATCCCGTGTCCAGCTTCCGATCACCTGCCGATTTGCGAAGGCAAAATTGATTCCACAGCGCATGGCGCCCAGATAGTCCTGTCCTTCCGGGGACTGAATCGGCGCACAGCATAATTGTCTGTCCGGCAATGAAATGTCATACTTGCTCACAGCCTGGTTCATGGTTGTAAGGTAGTCCTGGCATATCTGGTGGCCCAAACCCCGCGAGCCACAATGGATTATGACCGTTACCTGATCTTTCTCGAGGCCCAGAACCCGCGCGGCCTCTTCATCATAGATCTCAGATACATAACCCACTTCCAGAAAGTGATTTCCGGACCCGAGCGTGCCGAGTTGGTTCTTTCCGCGTTCAAGTGCTTTCTTGCTGACCACGTCTATATCAGCATCCTCTATTCTGCCATTCTCTTCGATGTACTCCAGGTCTGCTTCGGCGCCGTAGCCGTTTTCGGCGGCCCATACTGCGCCATCTCTGAGCACTCGTTTTTCATCCTTAGTGGAGAGACGAAGCTCGCCTTTTGCGCCCACGCCGGTGGGAACATGATTAAACAGAGAGGTGATCAGAGATTGCATCTCAGATAAAACCTGGTCGCGGTGCAGTTTCGATGCCATCAAACGGACGCCACAATTGATGTCATAGCCAACTCCCCCGGGAGATACCACGCCTTCATCGACATCGAAAGCAGCCACACCGCCGATAGGAAAGCCATAACCCCAATGAATATCGGGCATGGCCAGGGAATGTTTCACAATTCCGGGCAGGTGAGCCACGTTAGCGGCCTGTACCGGCGCATTGTCGTTGCGAATGGCATCTATCATATTTTCGGTGGCATAGATGCGCGCGGGCACACGCATCCCCCCTTTTTGCGGGATTTCCCAAAGATAATCCGTAATCTTATTAAGCTCTATGTTTTGCTGTTGCATTATTTCCTCCTTAAAATTACAAATCAAAGATGACCTGGGCTTCCCAACCTGAATCGCCGTGTCGAACATAAAGCCCGTGATAGGTCACAGCTTTGATTTCCGTATAAATCTCATGCCTGTCAAGGTCGAGAGGTTCCCCTTTTATCTTCGCCCTGAGCTCGGTCTCGCTTACCTGAAGGACCTCAAAGGAGCTGAAGACATGACGTTCGGTCAAAAACAGATAATTGAGTTCAGACAGCCACTCGACCATCAGCGCAACCTGGTCTGTGGCTTCAACGTGAACCTCTCGTTCATCAATGTTCTCTACTCTATTCAAATCCGTAATAATCTCGAAGAATCCTTCTGCGGCATTCTCAAACAGGGTCTTCAAATCGCGACCAAAGACCTTAAAACCCACATCCGCAGTGTGGTCAATGTAAGTATATTTGGGTTTTTCTTGCTGCATTTTAAAATATATAAAACATTCCGTAGAATTTCAATCAATCATTCCGTTAATATTTGGCCTGAAGCGGAAAACAAAAAAAGCCTGCCACTGAGAACTCAATAGCAGGCTCCTGGTCGGGGCGACTGGATTTGAACCAGCGACCCTCTGCTCCCAAAGCAGATGCGCTACCGGACTGCGCTACGCCCCGATATCATTATGTATGAGATTAGATATAAGATGTTTGAAATTTGAGAAAGCCTTTGCACGGTGACTAATCTTGTTTTTTGTCTCCAGCTCCATTTCAGCAAATGTGCAGCCATACTCCGGAACGTAGAAAACCGGGTCATAGCCAAAACCACGGTTACCGTGCGGCTCTTCACAAATCACTCCCTGGCATTCCCCGCTTACTGTTTCTGCCAAATCACCGTCAATATACGCCACAACACACCGGAATCTCGCAGAGCGTTTTTCGCGCGGCACACCCTGCAATTGCTCGAGAAGCTTTTTCACATTATCAGCATAGCTTGCATGTTCTCCGGCAAACCGACTTGAGTATACGCCAGGCGCGCCCTCGAGATAGTCGACTTCCAGGCCCGTGTCATCTGCCACGGCTGGCAAGCCGGTGTGCCGGGCAATGGTTCTGGCCTTTTTTAAAGCATTCGCCTCAAGTGTGTGCCCATCCTCTTCTACTTCCGGTACATCAGCAAACGAGGTGAGCGGCAGAATTTCTGCGTCAAGAGGCGCTAACAGTTCTATAATCTCACGGACTTTGTCAGAATTTCTGGTTGCAAGTACGATTCTCTTTCTCACAGCGGGCCGCCCAGGCTTAGTTGTTCACCGGCCTATTTCTTACTCCGGAAGCTGCGTGATCGTAAACATCCAGCCAATCTACGATGCCGACAATCGCAGCGTCGATGGGTACAAGCTCGGCCCCATAAGGAATAGTCGCTTCGCGCGCCGTCACATAATAAACAAGCTCACCCGGTCCGGCGCCGGCTGTATCTACTGCGACGATTGGCGATCCCACATCATTCTCAAGATGGTCGAGCGGTTGAATAATCTGCATCTTTGCACCAACAAGGCTGGCGTCCTTTTGCGTCGCCCAAATCGTTCCGATTACTTTGGCTAAATTCATTCGCTCACATCAAGTTTGTCAACAATTGCCATAATGGTGGCATCAACGGCGCGGTTCTCTGTCAACACAGTCTGCCTTGCCGAACTGCCCTGACAAACCAGGACTACCTCGCCAACACCTGCACCCACCGCATCAACGGCAACCAGAAACCCACTCTTGTCTTTGTAATCGAGCTCAACAGGCCGGACGATTTGAAGCTTCATGCCCACAAGTTTCTCGTCTTTTCTTGTCGCCCAAACCGTACCGATGACTTTGGCTAGTATCAAATCTGCCTCGACATGCAAATATAAGCAAACAAACCGCCCCGTTGTTCCGACAACGAGCACCTAATTTAGTAATTCCCGTAAAAAAGTCAACAGAAAAGACCCAGGAGAAAGACCAGCTTTATAGCGGGGTGTTAAAGGTCTGAACCGGTTTCGCTTCTTGCTTAATGAGCTTCTATAGCTTTCCGGAGCTTTGCGAGCTCTTGCTCGAGTGCTCGAACGCGTTTCTCGAGAAGCTCATTCTGCTGCAGCAATTGCAGGTTTGCATTGCCGGGCTGGATATGGATAGAAGAAGAATTCAGAGCAGGCTGTCTTGCAGCCACAGAGTTGGCTGAGGTCATATTCGAGTCTGCGGGCGTTTTCTTGCCCACTTTGATCTGTATCGTTCTTGCTTCGTTATCGCGCACATATTCCAGAGACACGGTCGTTCCCGGAGAGGTGTACTCCACCAGGCGTGCAAGTTCGGAAATGCTGCGTACCTCCTGCGAGGCGAACTTCGTGATCATGTCGCCGACCGTCAACCCTGCTTTCTGCGCCGGGCTGCCCTGACGGATTTCGCTAATTTTGGGCTGTCCGTCGCGATACCCCACCACGCCAAGCCATCCTTTCCGCACATAACCGTATTGAATAATATCATCCGCAATGCGCTTCACCCAGTTTATCGGATAGGCTAGTGTTGGTGTTTGATATTCATTCGTGAAGAAATCAGACACCTGACCTGACGGTTTTAACTGGCCGGCAACAAGTCCCACAACCTCACCATCCATATTAATGATAGGACTGCCGTTGTTACCCGGGTTAACCTGAGCTGAAAGCTGGATCATACCATCTTTGCGCAGACCATTCACAGAGCCAA
>CAZVSL010000011.1:3899-20840 GCA_964629935.1 uncultured Calditrichaceae bacterium
ATCGATGGATAGACGCCAAGAGAATTGCCGATCATGAAGCTCCAGGAACCGACCACAAGATCATCAGACTTTGCCATACGAGCAGGCACGAGGCTATCAGCTTCAACTCTTAACACTGCGAGACCGGTTTCCGGATCATGCCCCACAAACTGAGCAGGTGTTTGAGCACCGTCAGCAAACGTGATTGTATTTGCATCTGCTCCCAACACAATACTGCTGCGTGTGAGAATGTATCCGGCCTCATCATATATGACGCCGCTGCCTATATTAATGTAAGAGAGTGCTTTTTTCTGAATCTCAGATTTAAAAAAGGAAAAAATACCGCTTTCCTTTTCAACTGAGACCTCATGAGAAAAATTGGAAGTGACAGTCACAACGGACTGTTTGGTTGCCTCGATCAATGTCAGGATTTCCTTTTCCAATGCATCAAGCAGCTCTCCTGCTTGCACCAAACCACGAGGGGCTGAAAATCCGAGACTTACCAGGCTCAATAGCGTGACGAGGCTTGCGACGAGTTTTATGCTTGGGAATCCCACGAGGCTAACTTCTTTTCTGGGATGATAGGATTATTCTTAGAATTCGACTTCGACTTGCATGATGGGACTTCCATGCATACCTCTGCTTGCGGAATCAGGCCTGGCACGATCGTCCACCGTACCAAGGCGGTCTATC
Organism: uncultured Calditrichaceae bacterium; assembly: GCA_964629935.1. Classification (GTDB taxonomy): domain Bacteria; phylum Zhuqueibacterota; class Zhuqueibacteria; order Oceanimicrobiales; family Oceanimicrobiaceae; genus CAZVSL01. Next base: position 4,572 of record CAZVSL010000011.1, read on the forward strand.
GGTGAACCACCGTGCGGAATAAACTGATCCACCGGAACATAATGCACAGGCGGCCCATTGTTGACACCGTTGCGCGAATCTACCTGACTCGCACTGTATGACGGAAATGCGGATGATCGCATCGGAGCCTGATTGTTGTTGAGATTGGAAATATTGAATAGAAAAACGATGGTTACAACGGCAAGAGCACCAACAGTCACGGCTACTGGTACGCGTACAGAATCGCTCAGCCATCCCCGTCGGCTTAGACTTCTTTCCATCCGGATGCGGGTTCGCAGGACGGTATCGAAGTCCGGTGAGGTCTTGATTGGCCTCAAGCTTCTAAGCTGCGCTCTGAGCTCGCTGACCTGCTTGTAAAACTGTTCGGCTTCTCGATTCTCGTGAAGTTGTCTATCAATTTCTTTCCTGGCTTCAATTGGTAGCAGGCCGTCGATGTAGTCGCAGATGTCGTTTCTTAGCTTCTCCCAATTTGTCATAGGCTTTCCCTCTAACCGTCTTAATTGATAAACAAGTACTGATTATATTGTCGGAAGAATTGCTCAAAATCTATTTCTTTTTCATGAGATCTTTGAGTTGAGCCTGCAGCTTTAGTCTTCCGCGATTCACCCGTGACTTCACGGTGCCTATCGGAACTTTGATAATCTTACTGATCTCTTCATAGGAGAGTTCCTGCACATCTCTAAGAATAATTACCTCCCGAAATTTCGGTGACAAGTTATTGATTTCACGTTGAATAATCTCCTCTTGAATAAGACCGTCAACCTGATTTTCGGGATTGTAACCTTCATCGGAAATCTCATAATCGCGATCTTCAAACCCCATATCCGTAACTGAAAACAACTTACGTCTTTTGCGACGGCGCAACTCAGTTCGGGAAAGATTGCCAGCAATAGTATAGATCCACGTTGAGAACTTGGCTATTCTTTTGTATGCCTTGCGCTTGCGATAGACGCGCAGGAATGTCTCCTGCACGATATCCTCCGCTTCTTCCTGATTCCCGACGAAACGGTAGACAAAGTTCAAAAGCTGTTCCTTGTAGCGCTTGACAATCAAATCAAACGCATAAACATCACCCTTTTGAAAACGTTCTATCAGTTCTTCATCGCTCGGGCGATTATCGTTGCGTTTGTTTGACTGTTGCATGCCGCTGCTTTGTCCGAAATCTTCAACCATACTTAGTATGAAAAGTTCCTCTGCCGAAATTTACCTACCGCAAAATTTTAAGCAACATTGTTTGCAAGGCAATCTTAGGCGGTTGCTGACTCGTTTTTAGAATTAAATCCGTATACAGCAAATGATCAAGTGCGTTTTCTAATTGATCAAACGAGTATTTGCTGGCCATCTCTTTTGTCTTGCTCACAAAGAAAGGGGGGATACCAGTCAGAACGGTTGTCTCTTGTTGGCTCTTTCGCTGTGCCACGCAACCTTTTACTTTGATCAAGTTAACAAAATGCCTGCTGAGCATGGCCAGAATTCCTGTATGTGATTCACCCGTTTCCAACATCTGATTCAGAATCACCATCGATTTTTCCAGTTCGTGGTTGCCTATTGCATCATTAAGATTGAAAACGCTAAACTTTCTTGACAATCCAACAACTCGTTGAACATCAGCTTCCTCTATGGTTTTTCGGTCACCCAGGTTGAGCACGATCTTATCCAATTCATTTACGATGGCCCGCAAGTTATTGCCAACATGGGCGTGGATCAACAAGCTGGCGTCATAGGCAACATCCAGACCCTTTTGCTTCAAATAGTCACTGATCCACTTCGGAATCTGGCTGTCATACAGAGGCTTGAACTCCGTGAAGCAAGTGAGCGCTTTTAGTCGGGCAAATTGCTTGTTGCGACTCAGCTTATCACAGGTCAGAACAAGCTTCGTGGTGGCAGACGGATTTTCAAGATATTGCACAAGCGCGCCCAACCCCGAAGGCGCGAGCCGTTGCACATCCTTCACCACGACCATACGCCAGTCAGCTAACATGGGGTAAGCATTGGCTGCGTCCATTATCCTGCCAGCATCGACCTGATCTGCATAGAATAAATCATAATTGAAATCCCTGGTGGACGGATCGGTGATCACGACTTTGGTAAGGCGTCGCAGACAATCATCGATGAGAAAGTCCTCTGTGCCACAGAAAAAGTAGGCATTGTGCAGCGAGCCTTTCTTAAGATGTTGTAGAAACTCCGGATAAGTCATGTCATATTCTTTTTAGACTCTTTCTTGATTGCTGTGCGCAATACAAATACAAATCCACCCCAAACCAGGCTCAGGATGAATACCATCATTATGATTGCTGATAGAGACATAGAAACTCCGCATTATCTGTAATGCATCAGGTGGCAGATTGCAGGCCTTCAGCCGGCTGTGGTTGTGCTTCATCGTCGCCAACATTTTTACGGTAGAGCTTGTTGTTGACAAGAACAAAAATCACAATAGCGACCAGCCATTGAAAGATGCAGGTTCCGAGACTGAAGGTGCGAAACGGATTCAAACGAAGTAATTGCGATCCACGACCACCATCCCATGAGAGCAACAAATTCGATGGGTATGAGATATTTGACGATCACTGTGACCCATCTTCCGGCATTGAGATCATTACCTTCGGTATTGATGAGCTGCGTTCTCATCTTGTCTACACCATATTTGATTGCTGCGAATGTGAAAAACATACCACTGACCATGAGCCCAAGGCCCCAAACCCAATCCTGGTTGCTCAGAAAAGTCAGACTAAAGGCAGACGGCAGGCCCAGCAAGAATGAAAACGTGGCTACAAAAAGGATTGCCTGACTGCGCTGCAGTCCGGAATCCATAAATATTCGGGTTGCCAGCTCGATCATGGCCAGGAGTGAAGATAGCGCCGCAGACGAGAGCGCAAGAAAAAATATCATGAGCAGCACCGAGCCCATCGGCATCTCGTTGAACAGGTATGGCACCCATACAAAGGTTATGCCCGTAGAAGCCGGCCCTGACTCTCCAACGATCTCTTGCGCAGACAAGCCAAGACCCGGGGCGATAGCAAAAACGGACGGTATCACCACCAGCGCCGCAAGGAGCGAAGCGGCATTGTTACCAAGACCGGCGACAAAGGAATTCAGAACGATATCTTCCTTTTCCCGAATATAGACAGCATAGGTCAAAATCAGCCCCCAGCCTGCGCCAGTGGACCACGCTGATTGAGACAGCGCTTCCAACCAGGTTTTATGGCTAAACAGGATCTCCAGATTCGGCTCGAACAAAAAGTTGAGGCCGGCCAAAGCGCCCGGCAAAGTGACGGCCCTGATGGCAGCGATGATCAGCAGGCCAAACAGGGTTGGGATCAGAATCTTGTTGGCGCGTTCAATGCCATGCACCACCCCCTTATAAATAACAAAAGAACCAATCGCAATGGCCAGAAAATGAAAGCCCACGGGCTGATAGCTGTTGGTGAAGTTGTCCCAAAACTGGCGGGACTCTGTCAGTGCAGAATCTTGGAACACAGCAGCAATGAAGTACTTTACACACCACCCCATGACTACCGAATAGTAAAACATGATGGCCATCGTGCAAAATCCCACGAACGCCCCCATCCAGGTGAATTTACGTCCAATAAGCTTGCCAAAGGCGCCTACCGTGCCCTTGCGCGTCTTTTTGCCTATCGAAAACTCAACGATGAGAAGGGGAATGGACCACAGGAAAAGAAAGACAATCCAGGGGATGAGAAAGGAACCACCGCCATTTTGCGCGACAATTCTGGGAAAGCGCCAAATATTGCCTGTCCCAACCGCCATGCCAAGCGCTGCCAGTATGAGCGCCCATCGTGACGAAAAGAACTCGGCTTGCTTCATTTTCCTCCCTCGCGTTTTTTAGCTGCTATCTATGTCACATAATGCCAAACAAGACCCAAAATGCCAACAAAAAAACAGTAATACGCAAATCGATTGAACCTTCCCTTGCGAACTACAATCACCAGCCATCGGATCGCCCAGAGTCCGGACAGATAGGCTGCCGCGCAGCCAACCAAATAGTCAGAAATCTGGTTCAGTGGCGGCGGTTTGAGCCACAATTCATACGACTTGACAATCGTCACACCAAGAATCAACGGTACCGCCAGCAGAAAAGAATAGCGGGCGCTCTCTTCCGGTTGAACCTTCAAAAACAGCCCGGCGCTAATGGTTGTGCCGGAGCGTGAAATGCCGGGAAACAAGGCCATGACCTGCGCAAGTCCCACGAGAAATGATTTCGGAAGGTTTAAGGGCTGTTTCGTCTCCTTTGCAAGCCTTGTTAGAGTCAGGATCAGACCTGTCACGATCAAGGCAAAGCATACGAACACGGTATCTGAGAAGGCGCTTTCGAAGACATCGCGGAAAAGCATGCCCAGAAGCGCGGCAGGTATGGTGCCGACAATAATCAGCCAAAGTAGACGTACGCCTTGCTGTTCGCCATTGTTCTGGTTCTCATAATTCGGGTTGTTTGGATTATGCTTTGGCAGGAAGCGCGCCTTCAAGTCTATGAATATGTGCCAAATGTCTTTCTTGTATACGGTAAGAACAGCTACGAGCGTGCCAAAATGTACAAATATTTCAAATGCGATGCCGTCGTCGACCACGCCCAGAATCGACTTCGCAAGCACCAAATGCCCTGAACTGCTAACCGGCAAGAATTCAGTAAGTCCCTGAACAACTCCGAGAAGAACGGCTTCGATGATTGACAAATAACGCTCCAATCCATGAAAAAACCTTAGTTAGTCAGAAGATGTCTAAGGCGTAATAAACAGTATCCCTTGTTTAAAAAAGTGCATCAATATAATCCATCTGAGCTAAACTTGCAAGCGAAAATTAGGTGCGCCCGGGCTGCTATACAACAAAAAAGGGTCTTGATATTTGCTATCAAGACCCCTGGAAGTTACTGAAGTATAGTACTGAGATTATTGTCCAAGCAGTACGGTTAGTCCACCGAGAATCTTGAGCTGCTCACCTTCGGTTGCATAGATGAGTTGGGCAGTTGCCACCAGATTATCCTGAATGGGAAAATCTGCTCCTCCCATCAAGTTAATGGTGAACTCGGTTGCGCTTCCTCCCCCGGCACTAATTCCGCCAACATTTACTCCCGGGAAATCGAACCGGACGAAGCCAAGGCCGCCGCCCAGGAAAGGTTCAATATTCGAATTCTGCAGCGGAAAGTAGTACCGCACATTTGCGTTAACACTCAGGATATTGACCTCATTCTTGCTGAAATAATCGATGCTGGGCACAAGCGCCAGATTTTCGATTATTTCACCGAGGAATGCGTGCGCACCGAAGATCACGGTCGCATCAACGGCCTCAGCATCAACAAAGCCTATCCTTCCTCCTATGCCATTAAAGCCGATTTCCTGAGCCATGGCACCGCCGGATGTCAAGCTAATGAGAGCAATGATCGCAACGGCAGTTAAACCCTTTTTCATGGTTCCTCCTTAGGTTGGTTAGTGGTTATAGCTATTTCTTACCATGCAACTCCTTTACAATCTGGTCCAATTTTTCGTTTATCTTCTTAAATTCAGCTTGGTACGAGGGTTTGAATTTTGACATGGCTTTTTCCACCCGGCTGTCAACCATCTTCCTTAAGTACTCTACCTCCTCGTCCGCTTTTTCCATCAGCGTTTTGACGAATTGCGGGCCTTCCTCCTTGGAAAGCTCGCCCTTTTTGATCAGGTCGTCTATGATTTCCTGAGCCTTCTCTCGGGTCATGGAGTAGATTCCGATGCCGGCAAGTACAGACTTCCTGAATATACTTTCCTTACTCATGATTCTCACCTTTAGGTTCATGTTTCACGATTCTGCCATTTATGAATTGCAGAATATTGACGGCTCTGTTGACGCGGTGATGATTCCGGAAGGAAACGGCGCCTTTCATGGCCTGGTAGCCGTTCAAATTGTTGAGCTCATCTGCAATTCTCGACGCGCTTTTTGCGCCATTCTCAACAATATTTCGAAGGATCTGATAAGCGTCGTAGCCAAAGACCTCCCAGCGTTCCGGCGTTTTTTTCATTTCAAGCCGAAAGCGGGTTCTGAAATCACGGAATGCGAGGTCATTTTCATCCGGAAAATAGTCGCTCACAAAAATCACGCCGTTCACATAACGCTCTACTTGTGCGTCGCGCAGCACGTCCAGGTCATCGAAGTATTCGCCGCCCAAAAGCTGGCTGCGGATGTTGTTAAGCGCCATGTTCGGTGCTACATATTTGATGTCTTCAGAGTCGATCGGAATAAAAAAGCCGTCGATGGAATTGACCGGGATATCCGTTTCATCCATCTTTTCGCCTTCCTCCGCAGCCTCACGCAGAATGGCTTGCACGTCAGTGGAGTCATGCAAAAATGCTGCCTCGCGAATAATCTTGAATTGACGGCTCAGGTCTTCCGGTGTGCCGTAATACCAGCTTTGTGCGATCACGCGTCCGTCAAGCTCATCGATAGTTGAGGTAAAACTGGCTACCATCTGCCGGCCATACTCATCCGCTGGCGCCAGCGTGGCAAAGGTTTGCATGCCCAGCTCGTTTACTGCATATTCGGCCAGCGCCCTGCCCTTCTGTTCCAAATCACTGTTGAGCTGAAACAGGGTGCGGCCCACAGAGGCAACGCCGTTCTCCGTGGCTGCCGGCGCCAAAACGGGCACGCCTGCCACCGAGGCCAGGGCGCCGATGCCGGCAGTTACGGAACTTTCCATCTCACCGATGACAGCGCGCACATGCTCGCGATGAACGAGATCCTTAATGCCGTGCAAGGCTTTGATCATGCTGCTCTCGGAATCGCGATACACGAGCTGAATCATCGACTCGGAGCCATTTGTCGCCTGATTATGGGCAAACTTAATTCCTCGTAAGACGCCGCGACCTTCACGCCGATAAATCCCGGAAAGGGGCAACAGCACGCCGAGCTTCACAGGTCGATTTACTGCTGTTTTGGCTTCCTTGATCAGTTGATCGATCTGGCCTGCATATTCATTTGCCCCATATTCTTTCTGATAGTTCCGCAACAGAGAGACGGCGTCTTCCGTAGCGCCGTTGAGGATTTGTTTACGTGCCAGAGCCAGCGTCACCAGCACCGCGGATTTTTCGCCTTCAACATAGCGCAACAATCGCCTCAGGTCAGAACCTGACAGCTCATTCCGAATCAGATGGCCGGCTATCTTGCCGCTGCGTTCCACCAGTTGCTGCTGCGGGCTCTGTTCCACGACGTACAGGAAATCACGTGTGGCATCATGGTAATCCTGCAGCCGATAATAGGCGCTTGCTCTGGCATAATAGGCATCATCCAAATATTTGCTCTTTGGAAACGAGTTGATAAGCCGATCGAAATATGGCAGGGCGTCCGCATACCGGCCCAACTGGTACAGACTCTTGCCGGTCATCAGCAAGCTGCCGGTCATGCGATGGTGCAAAATCTCGCTTCTTGCAAGTGGCTGAAAGCCTGAGAGCGCCTCAGCATAATCTTTGGATACATAGCGCGTCAAGGCGTTTTTGAAGGCCTTTTCCACTTCAGGCACAAATTGAACGGAGCGGTTTTGCGCCATCAGCGCCTGGCACGCTAGGCCAAGCAACAAACAAATGCAGCTATTTGTAAACCATCTATTCATGAATTCGCACCCCTCATTCAACCGTCACGCTTTTGGCGAGATTGCGAGGTTGGTCAACATCACAGCCACGTTTGATCGCGATATAGTATGCCAGAAGCTGCAACGGTATGATTGATAGTATTGGTGTTAAGAATTCAAGCGTTTGCGGAACATAGATTACGTGGTCCGCACGCTTCGCGATTTCTTCGTCCCCTTCTGTTGCAATGACAATGATGCGACCGCTGCGGGCTCTCACTTCTTCGATATTGCTGGATATCTTGTCGTAGATAGAATCTTTGGTGGCGATGACCACAACGGGCATATTTTCATCGATGAGTGCAATCGGGCCATGTTTCATTTCTGCAGCCGGATAGCCTTCGGCATGAATATAAGAAATTTCTTTCAATTTCAAAGCGCCTTCAAGCGCCACGGGAAAGTTATAGCCACGACCGAGATAGAGAAAATTCTGGCTCTTGTGATAGGCTTCTGCAATCTCCTTGACCACGTCGTGATTCTCCAGAATGCGCCTCACTTTTTTTGGCAAAGCCTTCATCTCATTTACGATCTCAGCTCCCTTGGAGGCGCCCATGTTGCGCATACGGCCCAGCAAGAGGCTCAAGAGGCTCAGCACCGTAACCTGCGAGGTAAAAGCTTTGGTCGAGGCCACGCCAATTTCGGGACCTGCATGCAGATAGACGCCGGCGTCGGTTTCACGCGCGATGCTCGAGCCAACCACGTTGCAGATGCCGAGCACCTTGGCGCCCTTGCGCTTGGCCTCGCGTAGAGCGGCCAATGTGTCTGCCGTCTCACCCGACTGGCTGATGACAAACATCACCGAACCGCGCTCGATGACCGGGTCGCGATAACGAAACTCGGAAGCATACTCTACCTCTACCGAGGTACGAACCAATTCCTCGAGCATGTATTCTCCAAGCAGCGCAGCATGCCAGCTCGTGCCACAGGCTGAGAACAGAATTCGAGGAGCATAAATGAGCGAATCGACTTCATGCTGAATACCACCGAGCAAGGCTGTGCCCTCTTCCTGCAACAACCTGCCGCGCATGGCGTCTTCGATTGTCTGCGGCTGCTCCATGATTTCCTTCAGCATAAAATGGTCGTAACCGCTTTTCTCGATCCGGTCGAGGTCGAAAGAAATCTTCTCGATCTTTTTGTTTACTACAAGATTATCGATGGTTTTGATCCGGACACCCGTACGGGAAACAACCGCGATTTCATTATCATCCAGATAGGTTACATCTTTGGTGTGATTGATGATGGCTGAAACATCGGAGGCTACCACGAACTCCCCATCCCCTATACCCACAACCAGGGGGCTTCCGCGCCTGGCAGCGATCATCGTATCCGGATCATCGCGTGAAATCACGACGATGCCAAACGTCCCTTCCACCTGACTCAGAGCGGACCGCACAGCCTCCTCCAGACTGCAACCGTTTTGATAGAACTCGGAAATCAGATTTGCCAGCACCTCAGTATCCGTCTCCGTGGTGAACTCGTAGCCGCTGGCTTTCAGGCGCGTTTTGATGGCGATGTAGTTTTCGATGATACCGTTGTGAATGATAGCGAGACGGCGGGAATGGTCTGTATGGGGATGCGCATTTTGCCTGTTCGGAAGACCGTGGGTGGCCCAACGGGTGTGCGCAATCCCCAAATTCCCCGCAAGCGGATTCTTGAGCAGGCTTTGTTCGAGTTTTGAAATCTTGCCGGACTCTTTTTCTACAGAGATCGTACCGTCTCGCAAGACAGCCACACCCGCAGAATCATATCCGCGATATTCCAGCCGTTTTAAACCTTCGATAAGAATTGGAGTCGCGTCCTTGTTTCCGATATAACCAACGATGCCGCACATAACATCTCTCCTTGATGAGTTGTAGTGACTTTTTGTGTTTCCGAAACAATGATACACCTGATACCAGCGATCTGCCGAGTCCGTGGTAATAATAATTATCGTGGCAAACAGGGTTGAACACGAGCTTCGTTAAGAAATCTTAAATTCCTATTTTTCATTTGTTTGCAAAGGCGAGCAAACGAAGGAAAAAAGTAGAAAGAAAAAATCTAAAATGCAAGTTAAATTGCCGCCACCTACTCCCACTCAATGGTGCTCGGGGGCTTCGAGCTGATGTCATAAACCACGCGGTTTACACCCTGAACTTCGTTGATGACGCGATTAGATACCAGAGCCAACAAATCGTAAGGGATGCGGGCCCAGTCGGCGGTCATACCATCGACGCTGGTAACAGCGCGCAGCGCCACCACATTCTCGTAGGTGCGACTGTCGCCCATGACGCCGACGGAGTGCACGGGCAATAGAACCGCAAAAGCCTGCCAGACTTCATCGTATTGATTGTGGTTGCGCAACTCCTCGATAAAGATGGCATCCACCTCGCGCAAGATATTGAGCCGCGCTTCCGTGATTTCGCCCAGGATGCGCACAGCTAATCCGGGGCCGGGGAAAGGGTGGCGACTCAACATGACATCCGGGATGTTGAGCTCCCGGCCAACTTTCCGCACCTCATCTTTGAACAGCTCGCGCAGGGGCTCGATCAACTTCAGATTCATAACCTCAGGCAGGCCGCCAACATTGTGATGGGTCTTGATGGTAACCGATGGGCCGTGTGCCGACACACTCTCGATAACGTCCGGATAAAGCGTGCCTTGCACCAGGTATTCGACATCCTGGAGCTTTTTTGCCTCTTCTTCGAAGACTTCGATAAATGTGCGCCCGATGACTTTTCGCTTTTCTTCGGGATCGCTAACGCCGGTCAGATTGGTCAGAAAACGCTCAGAGGCATCCACGACGAGAAAGTTCGAATTGAAGTATCTGGAAAAACTTTGCGAAACCTGTTCGGTTTCATGCTTGCGCATCAACCCGTTGTTCACATAGACGCAGGTGAGCTGATCGCCCACAGCCTGGTATACAAGCGCTGCTGCAACGGCAGAATCAACGCCGCCGCTAAGTGCGCATAGAACCTGTCCGGTGCCCACTTTCTCCCGAATTTCGGCGATGGTCTTCTCCACAAAAGATGAGGCCGTCCATGTGCCTTCGCAGCCGCAGATATTGTGCACGAAATTGCTCAGGATTTTTTTGCCTGCTACCGTGTGCGAAACTTCCGGGTGAAATTGCACACCGTAGATTTTTTTGCGCCGGTTGGCGATGGCAGCGTAGAGCGAGGTGCGGGTGTGTGCGATAACCTCAAAATCGGCGGGCATCTCACTGAGCGCATCCCCGTGACTCATCCACACCTGCGATCTTGGTGGTACGTCCTGCAGCAGGTCGGCGTCGTCATCGGTTACCAGCTCAGCGAGGCCATATTCGCGTTTCCTGGCGGCGATGCTGCCGCCGTGGAAATGAGCCATAAGCTGTAAGCCGTAGCAGATTCCCAAAATGGGCACGTTCAGTTCAAATATGCCGCGGTCCGGCAGAGGAGCGGTGTCATAATAAACAGATTGCGGGCTTCCTGACAGGATAATTCCGTGCGGCCGCAATGCTTCGATAGCGTTCTGAGAGATATTGAACGGCTTGATTTCCGAATAGACGCCAAGTTCTCTGACTTTACGTGTGATCAGTTGCGTATATTGTGAGCCGAAATCCAGGATCAGGATGGTCTCGTCCGGACGTGCTTGCATGGCTTATGGCGTTATACTCCATGATTTGAGCTTATCGAGATAGGCGTAGTTGGTCATGTCATAATGCAGGGGCGTAATCGAGACATAATTGTTCTTGATAGCAAAATCGTCCACATCCAGGTCTTCTTCGCCATCCACCTTTTTGCCGGTCAGCCAGTAATAGACCCGGCTTGCGGGATCCACCCGCTTGTCAAAGCGTTCGTGGTAGGTCGCCTGGCTTTGCCGCGTGATTCGCACACCTTTGACTTCCTGTTCGCTGACCGCCGGCACATTAACATTGAGAAGCGTGCCCCGCGGCAGACCATGTTCCAGCACGTGCATTGCCAGGTTGCGCGCAAATTTTGCGGCATAGGAAAAGTCGGGATCAGTGTAGGTTGTCAGCGAGACGGCAAAGGCAGGCAGATTCAGTATGGTTGCCTCAGTTGCTGCCGAGACCGTACCTGAATAAATAGCGTTAATGCCGGAGTTGGAGCCAAGGTTGACGCCTGAGATGACCAGGTCCGGTTTTTCCTTCAGGATCGCCCAATAGGCAATCTTCACACAATCGGCTGGCGTGCCATTGACAGCGAAACCAAAGAATGCGCCATTGCGCTTGAAATCCCAGACGCGCAGCGGATCCGAGATCGTGATCGCGTGCCCGACTGCGCTTCGCTCGCTGTGCGGCGCCACCACCGTAACATCGGCAAATTGCGATATTTCCCGGTGTAACGCCGCCAGACCAGGGGCATCGATGCCGTCGTCGTTGCTTAGCAAAATGCGTGGTTTCGTAGACATCAGTTATTCGTCGCCTCGTCTTCAAGTGATTCAGCGCCTTCCCCGCGCAACTTGACCATTCCCAGATCCGCGTCGATTTCTCCGTTTCTGGATTTTTCCATCATCGCACTATCGGTGCTGAATTCCAGGATGTCACGTATTCTATCTTTCATATCATGTCGATTGACCACGGCATCGACAAAGCCGTGCTGGAGCTGAAATTCAGCCCTTTGGAATCCGTCCGGTAAATCCTGCCCGATCGTTTGCTTGATAACACGCGGGCCGGCGAATCCGATCAAAGCGCCGGGTTCGGCCAGGATAAAATCACCGAGCATGACATAGCTGGCTGTTACACCGCCCGTGGTTGGGTCGGTAACCACAGAGATATAGGGCAGCCCGGCCTCGGCCAGGCGCGTGAGCCGGGAGGAAGTTTTCGCCATTTGCATCAGGGAAATTGCGCCTTCTTCCATGCGCGCACCTCCGGAGGCAGACACTATGATCAGCGGCAGCCGGCGCTTCACGGCTTCATCTGTCGCACGAGAGATTTTCTCGCCAACTACCGAGCCCATGCTGCCACCGGCAAATGCAAAATCCATCACGCACAGAACCACTTCGTGGCCGTAAATCTTGCCAAAGCCGGTTCTGACTGCAGATTTCTGACCGGTTTTTTTGATCGCGGCTTTGATCTTGTCCGAGTATTTCTTGGAAGCCTTGAACTTGAGAAAATCTACGGAGGTCATATTCGCATTGAATTCATCGAACAAATTGTTATCGAGCAATGTGGCAATATAATCCGAACTTCGGACGCGGAAATGGAAATTGCATTTATGGCAAACGTTGAGGTTCTTTTCTATTTCCTTTTTATAGATTATCTCGCCGCAACCGCTACACTTAAGCCACAGTTCCGGCATTTCCTTCTTTTTTTGCGGTTTAAGTCCTTCTCTGGCGCGCTTAAACCAATCCATAGATCATCCCTCCTTAAGTATTAGACTCATTAATATCGCGTCTTCCCGTTCTCTGCTGTAGTAGTTTCTTCTCACACCAACTTCTTTAAATCCGTGCTTCAAATACAGATTGCGAGCGGCCTCGTTGGAGGCTCTCACCTCGAGATAGATCTCGTAAATATTTCGTCGCAGGATATCCGATATTACATAACCGAGCAGGTAACTGCCGACGTTTTGCCGCCTGAAACGGGGGTCAATGGCAAAATTGGCCAGGTGCGCTTCCATATCAAAACACCAATAGATTGAAAACCCAATGATGTCGTTCTTGCTGAGCACCACGTGCGGATTCGAAAATGTGTTTTCTTCGATCTCGCAGCGAAAATTGTTGCGGCTCCACGGTTCGATAAAACACTCCCGCGCCAGATGCAAAACGCGGTCGAGATCATCCGGGGTCATCTTGCGGATTTCCAGGTTTGGCGCGGGTGATGGCTGTGCCACGTCCGCACCCTCTAACGAAACATCACTCGGCATAATACTGTTTCTTTTTGGGCGTAAAGGCTTTCAAATAAGCCGGCTCAAGCTCTCCGGCGACTGCATAGTTTTCCTCCCGCGCTCGCTCGAGCGCCAGGTTCAGGACAACCGCCGGCTGTGTCAGATTGTTCAAATAGGCGGCGAACTCAATTTTGTCATCTGCCAGGTTAGCGGCGAAAGAGGGCGGATTACAAACCACGAGCATATCCTCGCCCAGCCGGCGGCGACAGACATCCAGCGTCAAAATCTCGTATTCGGAAGTGCGTTTCAGGGTCGTGTCGCGCTCATAGGTCGCGAAGTAAACCTCATGGTACCTGGCCTGCAACACAACCGCAATCTTGCCGCGCCGCGAAGCGAGGCCGTGAGCAAGCACATCCAGCGTGTTGACCGCCACAACCCTGGTGTTATGACAGAACGCCAGCCCCTTGGCAACAGAGAGTCCGATGCGTAAGCCGGTGAACGAACCAGGGCCAATGCAAACGCCGATACAATCCAGATCTGATACCTGCCAGCCAACTTCTCGGGTGAGTATATGAATAGCCCGAACAAGTTTCTCGTTGTGCGCGTGGCGTTGATTGAAGCGCATCTCGGCGACGAGCTCCGAATCATCTGCCAGGCCCACGCCGCATATCTGGGTTGCCGTGTCCAGCGCCAGGAGCTTCATGGGCGGATAATCCTGATTTCTCTGGTCTCTTCTTCGCCGGTTTCAAACGTGTGCATGAAATGAACCTCGTACCGCCGTTCGGGCAGCAAGCCGGTGATTTTTTCTGCCCATTCGATCAAACACACGCCGTCGCCGCCAAAATATTCACTCAGCCCCAGCTCTTGCGCCTCCGCCATATCATCAATGCGATAAAAATCAAAATGGTACACCGGCAGTCTGCCCCGATATTCATTGATAAGTGTAAATGTCGGGCTGCTGGGTTCCTCAGGACTGACTAGCTCCATGCAGACGCCCTGAACGAAAGTTGTCTTGCCGCTGCCAAGTTCACCAAACAAGGCAACGACATCTCCCGCGCCGAGGTCGCGTGCAAAGCGCTGGCCCAGTCGAAGCGTTTCTTCCGGATGTCTCGAGAGCAACACTTCCTCCCTGGATTTCCTGACAGAACGCGCCACACTCAACTCGTCTTTGGTTGTAATGTAACCACGGGCAGGATCATTTCTTCCATGGAGACGCCGCCGTGTTGCAGGCTATCACGGTAGTGGTTCAGATAGTAGTGATAGTTTGTCGGATAAACGAAGTAATAATCTTCCTTGGCGAGCAGATAATTCGAATTCAATCCAAAGGAAGGCAATTTGTATGTTTCCGGGTCTTTGACCACGATGGCATGTTTCGGATCGACTTTCAGGCTCTTGCCATACTTGTAGCGCAGGTTTGTGGAGGTTTCCCTGTCGCCGATAACTTTCGCGCCCCGCATACCCCGCACGCTGCCATGGTCTGTGGTCAGGACGATGACGGAGTCACGTTTCGCCAACTCCTTCAAAGTCTGAAAAATATAAGAATGCTCGAACCATGACTTTGTCAAAGAGCGATAGGCGGCTTCATCGGGCGTGATTTCACGCAGAACCTCGGAATCGCTGCGGCTGTGCGCCAAAATATCCACAAAATTGACTACGATCGCCAGCAGAGGAATATTCGAGAGGGTGGCGATCTTCTTGGCCACGTTGCGCGATTCCGTGACATCGAGCACTTTGATATATTTTGAGCCCGGCCTCAGCTCAACACCGAGGCGCTCGAGTTGACTCTTCAAGAGCTCGTGCTCATAGCGATTTAAGCTGTGCTCATCGTCATCGCCCTGTTGCCACCATTCCGGAAATTGCTGGCTAATTTCTCCCGGGAAAAGGCCGCTAAAAATGGCATTGCGCGAAAACGGCGTTGCGGTCGGCAAAATCGAGTAGTACAGCTCTTTCTGCAGCTTGAAATGAGGATATAGCAACGGCTCGAGCGTCAAAAATTGGTCCAGCCGTAGATTATCAAGAACAAGGAACACGACGTGGCGGCCTTCCCGCAAGTGGGGTACAGCATATCTTTCCACCAACTCCGTTGATAGTGTAGGCGCGTCGCCCCGGTCATTTACCCAAAACGGATAGTTATTTTCAATGAACTTAGCGTACTCAACATTGCATTCCCGGCGCTGTTCGCTCAACATTTGCTTCAGGCCAAGCTCACGGCGCAGGTCTGTCTCGACTTCCCACTCGCAAAGCCGGGTGTGTATGCTGGCCCAATCGCGCCAGGAGAGCGAACCGTGCAGCATCTGAGTGATCTCATTAAACTCAGATATGTAGTCGCGTGATATCCGCTCGCCGGTGATCTTGTTGCTTTCCAGAATCCTTTTGCAGGTCAGTAAGATTTGGCTTGGGTTGACGGGCTTGGTCAAGTAGTCGTCGATCTTGTTACCGATTGCATCTTCCATGAGCGTTTCTTCTTCGCTCTTGGTCACCATTACCACAGGCAAAGATGGATGCTCTTCTTTGATTTCGCCGAGGGCTGTCAGCCCATCCTTGCCGTGCAACATTTCATCCAGCAACACCATGTCAAAGGATTCTTCTCTGAGCAGAGCAATTGCGTCTTCAGCATTGGTTACAGGCCGGACGTCATAACCACGATCTTCGAGGAAAATAACGTGTGCACGCAGAAGGTCAATCTCATCATCAACCCAGAGAATCTTGCCTTTTGTTATCATAAAAACTGCCTATCCCGTTGAAAAACTGACTTTCAAGATAACAATTTCTGCCACGTTTGTCAACTGCAATGTTTGGCGCGAATGGCGCCAACGAGCATTGCATCACACGATTCCCTTTGCCAAAGCAAACGCTTGACAGAAG
>CAZVSL010000011.1:20850-29208 GCA_964629935.1 uncultured Calditrichaceae bacterium
GAGAATCTGGAACAAGTGAAGTCGCGCAATGCAACATCTAGGTCCTTCATCAATACTTCCGAAATCTTAACCAAGCAAAAGGAGACCTATGAAGATTAAGGACGCAAGAATCCTGATAACCGGCGGCAGCCTTGGTATCGGCAAGGCGACGGCCAGCAAACTTGTGGAAGGCGGCGCAAAAGTTATCATTACCGGTCGAGACAAGGAGCGACTGCAACGCGCTGCCGATGAGACCGGTGCGCATCCGGTTGCGGGAGATGTCACCAGCTCTGCAGACCGGGACGCAACTTTTGCGGCGGTCAAAGATCACCTTGGCGGCCTCGATGTGCTGGTCAACAACGCCGGCATCGGCGAGTTTGCTAAAATCGACAGTGTCACCTGGGACAAATTCGAACGTGTTTTTGCTACCAATGTCATTGCTGTTGCTCTGATGACGCAAAAGGCAGTCGAGTTGTTCAAGGGGCAAAATTACGGCAACATCATCAACATCGCTTCGACGGCGGCAGTCAAAGGATTCGAGGGCGGCACCATTTACGCCGCTTCGAAATTTGCACTCCGCGGCATGACCCAATGCTGGCAGGCAGAGTTACGCCGGCACAATATCCGGGTCATGGAAATCAATCCCAGCGAGGTGACCACCGCATTCGGCAATCCCAATCGTGAGGAACGTCCGGAACAGGCCAAGAAACTGCGGAGCGAGGAAGTTGCGCATGCGATTCGGTCGGTGCTTCAGATGGATGACCGCGGCTTCATTCCGGAGCTTTCCATCTGGGCTACCAATCCGTGGTAAGGCCCTTGTTTTCTGCAATCAAACAAAAAAGGCCAGTCATTCAAACTGGCCTTTTGTCTAAGACCCAAATTGAGCGATTCATGCAAGGAAATCTTCACCAATGGGTTGTATGAAGGGTGTTCACGCTTTAGCGTGCAATTCCCGCCGCCCGGGCAAGCTGAAGCTTGAACACCGAACCACCCCGCACAAGAGAATCGCTCGATTCAGGTAAGAGTTTGTTTCGTTGCTTTCATTGAGCGCGATAAAGCGTAATTCCCCAGTGCGTTGGATCATAGGGAGGCTTATCATTCCAGTGCTCAAACGAGTGTGAATCATCTGTTTTGTAGTGCAGTAGATATTCGCCGGCCTTTAACATAATCACGCCATCGTATCGTCGGTTCTTGTGGGCGCCGCCGGCATGCTCGGTGGTACGGTAAGTCATCTCCCAAACGGTCTTGCGGTTGTCCGCATTTTCGATCCAGCCGTAATCAAACATGCCGCCACGGGCGCCCTCACCCACAGCATAGATGCGCACATTGGTATCGCGGTCAAGTGTGAAGCGTTGGCGCTCGTGCTCATAGTTTCGCACACGAATCAACTGCGCAATGATTGCTTTGCCGTCCCTTTCGTCTACCTTCACGATGTTATCGGGTTCGGTATCGTTGGCCGCAAACATGGTGATGCCCCAATGTTCCTGGTCATACGGCGGCGCCGTGTTCCAGTCCCAGTAGGAATGGCTGCCATCCGTAACACAATAGACCACATATTCCCCTTCAGACAGCTTGATGACGTTATCATACATGCGGTTCTTCTTGCCGCCGCCTGCATGCTCGGTATTGTGATAATCCATGGCCCAGACTTTTTTGTGGTCGCGGGCATCGATTATCCAGGAATAATCAAACATCTCGCCCGGCTTACCTTCACCGATTGCATAAACCCGAACCGCTACGTCCTTTTTGCATCGGATGCGTTGTGACCGGAATTCGCTGTCCCGCAGGCGCGTAAATGCCAGTACGACCTTGCTCTGGTCACGGTCCTCTTCAAAATCATATTCCTCGATGTTGCGCAGATCGTCGATTTGTTTCACCCGCATGGTCAGCCCCCAAAAATGTGGATCGTCGGGCGGCGCCGCATTCCAGCGCCCGCTCGAATGCGAATCATCGGTAACATAAAGAGCCAGGTATTTGCCTGCCGGCAATTTGATGGTTTCGTTCACGAGACGGTTCTTGCGCGCACCTCCCGCATAGGCGGAATTGTGATAATCGAGTTTCCAGACTTTTTCACGCGTGTCACCGTCCAGAAGCCAGCCATAGTCAAAAGTACCGTCTCTTCTGGCTTCACCAAGGGCATAGATTTGGATTTCCATAGGCCGCTTAAGTTTGAAGCCCCGGCGTTCATTCTCATGGTCACGCATATTCACCATCGTAACAAAAGCAGGGCGCAGGAAGCTTTGTCGTAGCGGCTGCAATTCTTCTTCGGTATAGCGCTGACCTTTTCCTCGTATTATGATTTTGAATTCTTGCCAGTCACGTTTGAAATGACGATACACATCGCGTTTGTCGCCATCAAACAGGTCGTGAAACCAGTCGCCAAGCCAGCGCCCCCAGCCGTTGTCCTTGTAATGATACGGATAGGATGAGTAGTAAACTTCATAGCCACCTGCGGGAAGCGTGATCTCATCATGAAACTCCACAATTCTGCGACTCTTGGTTTGCTTTTTTGCGTTCTCCATTTCCCAAATCAAGTCACGCGTGGCTGCATCGAGAATCCAGGCACGGGTCATGGTAACCTCATGGTCACGAAAGCCCACAGCATGAATCTTCGCCGTTTGCTCTGAATCCAGACGAAACCCTTCAACCCGAACCTGCTCCGGCGCAATGTCATCGATCTCGCACAAAACGTTCTGTGCCCGGGCGTGCGACGCATATCCGAGGAACCCAACCAGCAAAACAGGAAGCAGTTTATTCATTATGATTTCTCGATTTGTGGATCATTCTTACTAACTTAACCAACTAAGTTAAACAATTCAGACGAACGACCAAGCGCAAGTCATAACACAGTGACTTACGAAACTCGCCGTCGAAAGTTACTTGCTGGGTTCGAACGCGTAACTCCTATTTGCCATTTTGCAGCCTGCCGGCAATGACATAATAGAGTACCAGGGCCAGGCCGCTCAAGATAAAGCCGCCTCCGATTGTCACTTCGCTCTGCAATGAATACGGCGCCATTTGCCCGATCAAAATGGCAAGTCCAATCGCCATCAATACCATGCCCCATTTCAGAGAATTGGGACGAAACTCACTGTGTGAGCTTTCGAACAGATGTCTTACGTTCTCGTCGACCATGCCTTTGTCGATAACCTTGCGTCTCACACTATTATCTGATACTGTCTTGATGATGGCAAAGATCGCCAGAAACATGGATGGAACAACAATAATCGGAACCAGTATTTCAGACATGATGTCTCTCCAAGTCAATTTTAAATCTTTTTTGCTGTGGCTGAATCTCCCGGTCTCCCCGGCCTATCGCATCTGACATATCAATGCGACTAATGTTGCAAAAATAATCACGGCTTCCTGTGCAACATTTTCATCCGTTGCCTGTCTTTTATGCTTGTGAGGCCAAACATGACCGATAGCCGTACTCTCATTGCACGCATTCAATCCGGCGACGACGACGCTTTCCTGCATCTCATCGAAAGATATAAGCGGCTGGTGTACAATGTTGTGTTCAGAATGGTGCAAAACGACGCCGACCGTGAGGATCTGTGTCAGGATATTTTTGTTAAGGTCTATCAGAATCTGGGCGGCTTTCAGTATGAATCAAAACTTTCTACCTGGATTGCGCGCATCGCTTACAACACCTGTATCAATGCCTTGAAAAAGAAAAAAGTGCCATTGTACGATGACCACGCTCTGGAAGGAGATTCTCTGGAGAAAGTGACGGCAAATTCAGAAAAACCGGATGAGGTCACGGAAGAGCGGGACCTATCTGCCCGCCTGCAGCGTGAAATCGAAAAGCTGCCGGCCAAATACAAAACCATCCTCACGCTTTACCATGTTGAGGAGATGAGCTACGCCGAAATCGCAGAAATCATGAATCTGCCCGAGGGCACAGTCAAAAGTTACCTGTTCAGAGCGAGGAAGCTACTAAAGGAACATCTTGTCAACCGGTACACTCCGGAGGAGTTATGGAATTGAGAAAATTGAGTGACAGAGAAATCCAGGAAATGCTGGATAAACAGGCAGCACATAAATCGAAAGACTTGCCGCAAAGAGATGAGCTTGACCCGCATTCCCGCAAGCAGTTGCGGCAGTATGAAGCATTGTATGCGGCGCTTGCCACGCCTGCGCCGGTGGGGCTGCAAAGTGACTTTTCTGAAGCGGTGATGGCGAGAATTCGCGGTGAAGCGCCCGGACGCCAGTTTTCCTGGTGGCAGCTTATCCTGACCGTGGCTGGCTTTGTTCTCGGTATCGGATTTGCTTTGACCTACGTCGGCGCCGAACTCTGGACGGCCGTCAGCACCAGCATTTCCGTAACCGCGTTGGCGTCTGCGATCAAAAGTCATATCTCCGGGCTGAATATCAGTATCAGTCTACTGGCCAGCGCTCTAATTATGTTCATGTTTGCCATTATCCTGGACCACTTCTTGTCGCAGTCACGCCACAAACTGCAATTCTTCTCAAGGTAGTGATTTTCACATCACTGCCTGTTAAAGAAAACGCTGACCTGCCCAGCGATACCCCCAAGGGCAAAAATCAGTTGCAAATTCCCTTTAGATTGTTGTAAATTTGTGCTAATCATAAGCTCTTAGCACATTTACACATTTGCTTGTGCTCACACCTAAACGTGAACCATGCCTGACATAATCCATTATGCCATTCCCGGTTTCATCATTCTGATGATCGTTGAATCTACGTTTAGCGCGATTCAGGATGCTGAGCTCTACGAAATCAAGGACACTGTGGCCAGCCTGGCGATGGGTGTGGGCAATGTCATCATCAAACTGTTTTTGAAGGCGCCGATCCTGGGCGCTTACCTGTTCATGTATCAGTTCGCGCTCTTTGATATTGGTCACGGCTGGCACGCCTGGCTCCTGCTTTTTGTGCTTGAAGACTTTACCTATTATGTTTATCACCGTGTCAGCCACGAATGCCGCTTTTTCTGGGCATCGCATGTCAATCACCATTCATCACAGAAATACAATCTCTCTACCGCACTCCGGCAAACCTGGACCGGCGTTTTCACCGGTTTCATCTTCTGGCTCTGGCTGCCATTGCTGGGCTTTCACCCTCTCATGGTTATGACTCAGCAGGCCATCAGCTTGCTTTACCAATTCTGGATTCACACTGAATCCATCGCTAAGCTTGGTCCGCTGGAGTGGTTCCTGAATACGCCGTCGCACCACCGGGTGCACCACGGCAGCGACGTCAAGTATCTGGACCGCAATCATGGCGGCATTCTCATCATCTGGGACAAGCTGTTTGGTACCTTCCAACCGGAAGAGGAAAAGGTGACCTACGGTTTGACCCGCAACATCAACACCTACAACCCGATCAAGATTGCCATGCATGAGTGGCAGGCGATATGGCAGGATGTCAGAAAGCCAAATCCACTATCCGTGCGTCTCGGCTATATTTTTCGTGCTCCGGGCTGGAGTCATGACGGTTCCCGCAAGACTGTCAGGCAACTCCAAGACGAAGAGAACGCATCCCCGGCAAGCCAACGCAGGCGCGCCGCTGTGCACTCGGCCTGATAATCGCCTAACCCAGAACCAAAGGAGAAGGAATCACAAAGACGTGACGGCGTAAGAAGACTATAAACTCTCTCTTTCCTTCTACTTTGCCACTCTGCGTCACTGCGTGAGGTCTTGGAAATATCTTGCCAGAAAATCTCAAGACTTTACTCCTTATGGATTATTAATCTCGCCAGCAGAAAGGACCGGGCATGACTCCTGATCAAATCTTCCAGATGGTTGAAAAAGTCTTTCAGTACCCGCTGTTCAACATCAAACAAACGACCGTCACGCTAACTTCGATTTGCATGGTCGTGCTGCTGATGCTGGCTTTCGTGGCGGTGTCGCGCGTCTTCATCAGAAGCGTGCTGACGCGTGTTTTGGCGCGAACCAAACTTGATAGCGGCACGCAGTACACCTTTACGCGCTTCACCCATTACATCGTCCTGACTGTGGGCGCTATTATCTCTTTCCAGTTCATAGGCATCGATCTGAGCGGGCTGATGGTTTTGTTCGGCTTCCTGTCAGTAGGCATCGGATTCGGCCTGCAGAACGTGACCTCAAATTTCATTTCGGGATTAATTCTGCTTATCGAACGCCCCATCAAGGTGGGTGATCGCGTGTTGGTGGGCGATACAGAGGGAGACGTGCAACAAATCCGCATGCGTGCAACAGTCGTGCGCACGCCCAGGAACATATCGATTATCGTGCCGAATACCGATTTCATTTCGACACAGGTCATCAACTGGTCGCACTCGGACCCAAAGGTACGCCTGGATATTAAGGTGGGTGTCTCCTACAATTCGGATTTGAATTTGGTGTTGCGTACGTTGCAGCAGGTTGCTGAGGCAGAATCACAGGTACTGCAAGAACCTCCACCCGAAGTATTGATGCTCGAGTTCGGAGACTCCTCCTGGAACATGGAATTGCGCGTCTGGATCGACGACCCCAAGAATCACTGGCAGGTGCGTTCAGCCATCAATTGCGCGATCATAGATAAGTTTCGGCAAAACAAGATCGAGATTCCGTTTCCACAGCGCGATTTGCATCTGCGCTCGTCTCTGCCCCTGCCGCTCAAGAACTGATCTCAATGCTGGCGTTCTGGCGGCCGCGAATATGTTGCTCCTGCCGCGCCAGCGCCTTAATGCCTTCCATAACTCTGCGGGAGATAATCAAAAAAGTCTTACGACTGCGCTCCATCTGGCACTCCGCAGTGAAATCAAGCGGCTCGCCCATTACCATGTGCACGAGCGGCCCTTTGGCCGCTGCGTTGTGGCGGTAGATTTGCCAAAAACTGCTGGGGAAGCCCTGCAAGAACACCGGGATAACATTGGGATTGGCGCGATAGATCAGCTCGCCGCAACCGGGTTTGCCGGGCAATAGGTTATACGGGTCCGTCCCCTGATTGCGCGTGCCTTCCGGATGAAACCCGATCATATTGCGTTTGTCTTTTAGCAACCCTACCATAATGTCGGTGGCGATCTCATTCCAGCGCCTGCGGCCTCTGTCGCGCACGATCGGAGGGTACATCACACCCTGAGACGCCAGAAGATTTACCAACAGACCGGCAGGATTATCATAGAAAAAATTGGCGCGCACGGGAAAGTAGATATTGTGATGTGCACCATAGAGCTTGAAGAGCCGCGCCGCAATTACAAATTGATCGTAAAAAGTACGGTGGTTTACTACAACCAGCACGCCGCGCGTCGGGTCCAATTGCTGGAAACGCTCAAAACCATGCGCAGCCACACTCCTGGATGTAAAAAACTCAACCCAACGCCAACTCAGACTGGCCTGTAGCCGGGTTAAAAATCGTCGAATGGGCGGCGACTGATTGATCTTGTGAGTTACTCTGAAATTGAGTCGCTCGACCAAATTGAGCCAGCGCAGCTCTTCATCTGTTAATTGAATGGATGTGCCTACACTCATAGCATGAAACGGGTTGAATGTAAAATCCTATTAATATATAATCTCACGTTTAAGAAACAATCAATAATCTCCAGCCCATATTCCACCTGTACACAATTCAAGTTAATAATGAATTGACTTCGATAACCAGAATTTATAAATTGTCTGATGATTATCAACACGCCCAAAGAATTCAGCTTTGACGAATGTCTTGTCTTTCTAAACCGGTCTCCGCATGAGAGACTACACCGCGTTTCAGGAAAAGCCGTGACCCGAGCATTTAAAGTGGCAGGTGAAGCTGTCATCGTCCGAGTCAGCGGTTTGCCAGACAAGCGATTGCAGCTTGACTTTCTTTCAAAAAAGCCAACCGGAGCAGTGGGTGAAGCAATTCGTGAGCAGGTCATAGAATGGTTCGACCTGCAAACAGATCTGGCAGCATTCTATAAGATGGCTGCCGGAGACAGCGTGCTCGCACCCCTGATAACGCGGCATTACGGCTTGCGCCTGCTCCGAATTCATAACCTGTTTCAGGCTCTTTGCTGGGCGATCCTGGGGCAGCAAGTCAATCTTGCTTTTGCTTACACGCTT
This sequence comes from uncultured Calditrichaceae bacterium, assembly GCA_964629935.1. GTDB lineage: Bacteria > Zhuqueibacterota > Zhuqueibacteria > Oceanimicrobiales > Oceanimicrobiaceae > CAZVSL01. The sequence continues at coordinate 28,851 of CAZVSL010000011.1, forward strand.
TACCGCCGGTTCATTGAAACATTTGGCGAGCGTATCGATCCTGGTGAGACAGGTCTCTGGCATTTCCCGTTGCCGGAAACAATCGCGCAGCTTGCGGTCCGGGATTTGATGCGGCTGCAGAATACAAGACGCAAATCCGAATACATAATCGGCGTGGCAAAAGCAATCGTCGCGGGTGAGCTGTGCCGCGCTGACTTGCTCCGGCGTCAGGATTCCGAGGATGTGCGCCGAACCCTGGTAAATATTCGCGGCGTCGGCCCCTGGACAGCCAGCTACGTGATGATGCGATGCCTCGGCACGCCAACGGCCTTTCCAATCCAGGACATCGGTTTGCACAATGCTCTGAAGCAACTGCTGA
>CAZVSL010000012.1:0-28538 GCA_964629935.1 uncultured Calditrichaceae bacterium
CGGTTGTTTCACCCAATGTCTCCAGCTCCTTTGCGATCACGCCGGCCAGCGGGCGCATGCCAAGTTTGCGGGCATGGCGATAGGCATTTCGCAGATGTACAACAGCCTTGTCTTTTTGCCGGTTACGGGCCAGGGCCACGCCGGCTCGATAGTCCGCACGAATATAGTCCAATGGCAGATCAAGATTTTCCAGATGGTCCAGCGCCTGTTGGAACTGAGTGACAGCTTCCCGGAGCTGATTGTTGAGCATGGCAGTTTCACCAAGAGCAAGGGCAAGGGCAGCCATGGCCTCGATGTTGCCGGTAGCGCTGGAAATGGAGGCCAGGGCATCGGCGCACTGAGAGGCTTCCTCTTCAAGACCTTGTTGCGCGAAGAAGGTGGTGGCCCAGGCCAGCACCGGGATGGCATCATGTAAGTCATGTGTGTCCTGCCAGCGCAATAAAGCTGCACGATAGTTCGCTTCTGCTTTCTCACGGTCGTCCTCTTGTTCTGCAACCAGAGCAAGACCCCAGAGGGCGGTTAGTTCTACGGCAATAACCTCTTGTTTGCGCGAAACTTCCAGCGCTTCTTTCAGGTGTTTTTTGGCGTTTCGCGTTTCCCCGCGCAGAATGCGGATCATGCCGGTGACCACGTCTGCCACAGAGCGTGAACCGGGCGCAGCGCTCGGATTTTGCAGCACTTCTTTTGATACCTCCAGCGCTTTTTTCCAGTCCCCGGCCTGAAACAGCACGCCTGACATACAACCCAGACAGAGTTGGGCATAGGTTTCTTCGCCGTGGCTGCGACAGTAGTCATAAGCGGTAAAGTAGGCTTCACGCGCCGCCGGGTAGTCGGAAGCACTCTCCAGCACACTGGCAAGCCTGCGATAAGCTTCGGATGCTGCTTCGGTTTCGTGGTGTTTGAGCGCCAGGGAGAGCGCCGCTTGCACGGTTTCACGACCCTCATCAACTTTGCCGGTCATGGCCAGGATGTTGCCTTTCAGAGCCTGCGCCCGCGCGACGATATCAAAGCGGTCTGCCTTTTGCGCCAGGCTGTATGCCTTAGCCACATTTTCCAGGGCACTACCGAACTGTTGCATCCCCGTGAGCCGTCCGCCGGCAGCCAAATATTCGAGAGCGGCTTCACCGGTATTGGCGGCCAGTTCAAAGGCATCTGCTGCTGCGTGCCGGCATTGAATCGCCTGCTCCCAGGCGCCTTGCAGCCCGTAGATTATGGCGAGCGAGCGCTGTGCTTCCGCCAGGCGCCGCGGTTGGTTCTTGCTTTGCAGACTCTCGACGATCTCGCGTAACGCCTTGATGGCGTCGCTCAACTGGCCGCTGATCTGCGCGCAATGCGCCAAACTCTCGAGCGTGTCCAACCGCTTGTCTTCATGTTCACCTTCGGGCCAGATTTCCAATGCGCGATGTGCTGCCAGAGCGGCGTCACGGTAGGCATGGATGTGGCATGAGCGCATGGCGGATTGCAGAAGCGCCTCGCGCGCTCTTTCAAGTTCATTGGCAGCCAGCCAGTGTTCGGCGATCAGCTCCGGAGGGCCTCCGGTTGCTTCCATTTGCTGCGCCAGACTGCGATTGAGTGTGCGCCTGCGCGACCACATGATTTCTCCCAATACAGCTTCTCGCATGAGCGCATGCCGAAAACTACCCTGTCCGGGCGACGTTTCTATGATCAGGTTGTGGTCCAGCAGTTCATCGACGCCGCTCTCATCGCCTACGAGTTTCACCATGAGATCAAAGCTAAATTCCAGACCGGCCACAGCAGCAACTTCAATTTGATTCCGCGCTTGCGGCGAGAGATTGTCCAGGCGCAGCAAAACAGCATCGCGGATACTTTCGGGGATGGGCACGTCTTTGCCGGGTCCCAGCTCGAGACCCTGCGGCCCCTGTTGCAGCAAATTGCCATCGACCAAAGCCTGGGCGAGCTCCTCGATGAAAAGCGGCACACCCTGCGTTTGTTCACAGATCGTGGCGGATAATTCAGGGTTTGGCTGCGCACCCAGTACCTGGGCCAGCATCTCGTCGCATTGAGATGTTTCGAACGGACCGAGCTGAATTTCATGCAGTTGCCTGGCCCGGCGCAGCTCGTTTCGCAGCCGGCGCAACCGGTGGCCGCGGGGTATTTCATCACTGCGATAGGTAGCCATAAGCAAGAGCGGTATCTCGGCGAAGCGAACGCTCAGAGCCGGCAAAAGCTCCATTGTCGTGTTGTCGGCCCATTGCAAATCATCAAAAAAGATGACCGTCGGTTCCTGACCTGCCATGGTCTCGAATGCAGAGCATAACGCCTCGGTGAGAATCTCCTGGTTAACATTTTCCGGTGGATGCCCTAATTCCGGCAGCAGCAGGGCCAGGTAATTGGAGAAAGGACCGCAATCAATGCAAGGTTCCGGCATCTCTCTGAGCCAGGCGCGCAGCACCCCAATAAAAGGACCATAAGGCGGTGTTGCCTCTTCGATTGTGCGCGCGACAAAGTACCGGACGCCGCTCTGCTGCAGAAAGGCTTCTGCTAGCCGGGTCTTGCCTATGCCTGCCTCGCCGGCAACAAACACCACGCGTCCGGCGCCTGATTTCGCTTGTTTGCAGATTTCATTTAACTCGGCAAGCTCATCATCACGACCAATGATATGTATTTTTTCCATGGTAGCTTCTGTGTATTCATCATTCTTGTTCACTGCTTTTGGTAACTCGCTGACGCAATCTTTTCTTTTCAGCCTGTTTTCTTTTTTCTGCCAGCCGCGCTTGCTTTGATTGCCGGCTTGGTTTTGTAGGTCGGCGTTTTTTGGGTTTTTCGGCGGCTTTGCGCACAAGTTCGACCAACCGGTCGATTGCATCCTGGCGGTTGCGTTCCTGCGTGCGGTGGCGTTTGGCGGTTATGATCAAGACGCCATCGTCTGTCATGCGTTTGCCCGCCAGCTTACGCAGCCGCGTGTGTACGTCTTCGGGCAAGGTTTGCGCCGGGCTTTCCGTATCAAAACGGAGCTGCACCGCTGTCGCCACCTTGTTGACATTCTGACCTCCCGGCCCGGACGCGCGCACAAAATCAAAACTCAGCGCCTTTTCATCGATTGTAATGTTGTCTGTGACCTGAATCATGGTTTCTTTATTCATCTGGATGATCCACGACCTGAGATACAATGATATCCGACAGGTCGATGTTTACTCCTCAAAGCGCAACCTGGCGCGGCTTTGCCGCCTTTGAAATCGTTCAGGCTTTTATAAGATAAGGAATGCACAGACAAAAAAGCAAGATGGGAATGGGTAGATGTCTGCATGTGCGTTGAATGCCTGTTGCCGGGCAGCTTCTGCGCGCAGCCATCAAGACCACGGCTCGCGCAGCCGATAATCAGATAAAGAACAGGACGCTTGCAAATAATCTGCTGTCGATGAAATGAGTCACGAAAAAAGCAGCAAGGAAGAAATCCATATTGTCGAGGCGGTTCCGTCACGGGAGACCGGTCTGCCGCCAGAGAAATCAGCGCTCGAAGCCCGGCTACAGCATAAGGACGAACAGATATCTGCGCTAAAGAAAGAGCTGGAAATACTGTCGGCCGAAATGGTCAAACAGAAAAACGAGCTGGAATTGGTCAACAGCATTATTCTCGAGGGTGAGGCGCAAATACATGCGATGGTTGAAAACTTCTCTGGCGAAATCTGGTCCATTGACCGCGATTTCACCCTGTTGCGGGCCAACACGAGGTTTCTCAATAGCAGCAAAGCCAGGAATAGCGCCTTGCAGATTGGCGACAACATTCTGCAGGCGATGTCCGACCCGGGCGAAAGCGCCCACTGGAAGCAACTGTACAGTCGTTCGCTCAGCGGAGAGCGGATCAACTTGATCGAACAGCGGGAATCTGATGCAGGCAAGACCTATTTCGAATACTATCTGAACCCGATTCAGACGGAAAATGGCAATGTAATCGGTGTGGCAGGCTTGAATGTTGACGTGACCGAACGTATCAAGAGCGAAGAAGACAGAGCGCGGTTGAACAAGCAGCTCAACGAGGCTGCACACCGCGCCGGCATGGCGGACATCGCTACCGGTGTGTTGCATAACATCGGAAATCTACTCAACAGTGCAAACACCTCTTCGATTTTGATCTTGAAGACGGTGCGCCTTTCGCGGTTAGACGGGCTTCGTAAAGCCAACCAACTCTGGCGCGAGGGATTGGCCAATTTCGAGGAATTCATCCAGCAAAAAGACAGAATTTCAAAGTTGATTCTTTATAATCTAAAGCTGGAACAACTTCTGAGCGAAGAGAACCAAACAATTTCTGAGAATGCAACCCGCCTGATGGACAAGGTGGATGCAATGAACAGCATCATCGCGGCGCAGCAAGATTTTGCCAGGGCCGATTTCTTCGTTGAAAAAGTAGCGCTTGCGGATGTGGTGGAGGAAACCTTAACCCTGCTCGATACCACAATCGAGCTGCAGAATATTGAGCTGCGCAAAGATTTTGACCATTCCGTGCCTGTGGTTCAGGTGCAGAAGGCAAAACTCATCCAGGTGTTGGTGAACCTGTACAAAAACGCCATCGAGGCGATTAAGGCGCACGATACCGAATCCGGTGTGGTGCAGTTGCGGATACTGCGAGATAGCGACCATGCCTACATCAAAGTTTCCGACAACGGCGTTGGCATCTCCTCGCAAAACCTGAGCAAGGTCTTTACGCACGGCTATACCACAAAGAAAGACGGCCACGGGTTTGGTTTGCACAGCAGTGCAAACTATATGACGGAAATGGGCGGCAGAGTCTGGGCAGAGAGCGACGGAGAAGGAAAGGGCGCCACAATCGTCCTGAGCTTTCCTTTGCATGCGCCCACCCGAAAAAAGACTTGACCTGGATCATTCATGAAGTTTTGCTCCCTGGCAGCAGCACGATTTATACTGCTGCCAGGACAGCAAAATCACATCAGCTTGACGGACTATTCCAAATTCTCGGTAAAGAAGTCTGTGATCATGGTGAACAAATGCAAATATGTCAGCGGATTGCCTGTGCCGACCATGCCATGATTGCCGCCCGGATAGATCATCAATTGAAAGTGTTTGTTTGCTTTCTGCAGCGCTGAGACCATGTGCACGGTTTGCTGAAAGTGTACATTGTCATCCAAATCTCCCTGCACGATGAGTAGCTTCTGCTCGTCGCGTAATCGATGGGCAAAATTCTTGGGCGATGATTCCACATAATTCTTGGCGTTTTTCTGCGGCGTCGACATGTAGCGTTCTGTGTAGATGGTATCATACAGCTCATGGTCGATGCCGGGCGCGACAGCCACGCCGGCTTTGATGGTATTCGGGCCGTCATACTTCAACATGGCGTTGAGGGTATTGTAACCGCCATAGCTCCAGCCCCACATCCCGATGCGCTGTGCGTCGACATAGGGCCTGGCTGCGAAGTGCCTGGCCACCGCCAGTTGATCCTGCACTTCCAAAGTGCCGAGCCGGAGATGGTTCGCGCTCTGAAATGCTTTGCCATAGCCGGCCGCCCCGCGGTTGTCAAAGCAGACAACGATGAAACCATGTTCCGTGGCCATGTACTGATGCCAGAGCCCGAACATACCTTGCCAGGCGTCGTGCACAACTTGCACGCCGGGTCCGCCATAGGTGAAAATGAGCAGCGGATAAGGTTCGCTGGCATCGAGATTATCCGGCTTGAGCAGATAGCCGTGCAGGTCGGTTTCGCCATCGGCTGCCTTTACGGTGAGGAGCTCGAATTCAGGCAGATCGTATTCTTGCAGCGTCTGCACCAAACGCGTATTGGTTTCCAGCTCCTTTATCAAGGCGCCGTCGGTATTGTACAGCCTGGTTATGGGAGGCGTGTTGATGGTAGAGAAGGTATCGATGAAGTAGCCAAAATCGCTGGAAAGATTGATCACATGCGTGCCGGGCGATTGTGTTATGCGCCGCAGCTCTCTGCCATTTGTGGGCAGCAACGGTGCAGCATAGAGCTGGCGTTCCAGTGGACTGCTTTTGGCGCCGGTGAAATAGACCTGGCCCGCTTCCTCATCGACGCCGTGAATGGTGGTGACCCGCCAGTCGCCGCTGGTGAGCTGACGCACAAACTCGCCGTTGTTGCGGTAGAGATAGATGTGCTTGAATCCATCGCGCTCGCTCACCCAGATAAAATGCTCGCCGTCTTTGAGATAGGTCAGGTACTGTCCGCCAAAATAGTTGATGACTTCGACCCAGGTGTCTTCCTGTTCCGTGAGCACGATGCGGGTCTGGCTATCTTCCGGATCGCCGTAGATCAGGTCGGCTTTGTTCTGGTCGCGGTTACTGCGCAACATCCACACCCGGCGCCTGCCATCGATTTTTGGCGTCCACCCCATGCGCAGAATGTATTCATAGTCAGGGTTTTCCTGGTTCCAGGTTCCGGTTTCAAAAAATCTGGTTTTCTGATTCGCAATTTCGATGACGCCGATGCGGACCTCGCTGTTCGGCTCGCCGGCCAGCGGAAAGCGAAAGCTGATTTCTTCGGGTTTTTTGCCGCGCAGGTCGAGCATCAGAAATTCATTGGTGCGGGATTCGTCGAATTGGTAAAATGCCAGATGCTTGCCGTCCGGACTCCAGGACCAGCCGTCTCTCAGGCCAAGCTCCTCCTCATAGACCCAGTCTGTCGTGCCGTTTATGATTGCGCCATCGGCGCCGTTGCTGGTGAGCTCTGTTTCCTGCATCGTGGCAAGCTCGACCAGGTACAGGTTGCGGTTGCGCACAAAACCGACATACTTGCCGTCAGGGCTGAATTTGGCAAACATCTGATAGCCATTGTCGCGCGCACTCAGTGGCGTCAGGTCTGCGCCGGCCAGATCATAAATGTAGTAGTAGCCCTTCGTGTTCTTACGCCATACCGGCGCTGAATCAGTATAAAGCAATGCTTTTGAGCGGTCATGGTTGAACTGGTAGCCCTCGATGGTGATAAGGCGGTCGACATCGGGTGCATGCAGATCATTGCCGTTCAGCAGAGTCTGCTCCTCGTCCCGTTCGAGGTCGAGGCTCAGCAGGTGCGTCACACCCGTTGAATCTGCGCGTGTGAAGGTGATAACCGGACCTGTTTCTGCCCATTGACCGCGCTGAAAGAATGCGCTGAGGAACTTCTGAGACGCGAAGATATCCTGCAAAGAGAGCTTCTGTTTTTCTGCCTGGGCGTGCAGGGACAAAGGCAGCACGAAGAAGCATAATGTGAGCAAACAGATAGAAAATTTTTGAAATTTGATCGGGTTCATGGTAATTCCTTCAAAACTTGGTTAGGTCAGGTGATTTTGCAGAGAGCTCGTAGCTTCAATCAAAGTCGTCAAGCTCAGGCTGCTCGCGCCGAAAAATGCTTGCGAGCCGGTCGATGCCATAGACAAAGGGCTTGTTGGCTACTGCAGCCACATCTTTGAATATCTCAACAGGGTAGGAGGCGAGCTTTGTGGTGCCTTCACTCACCATCCCGAATGTCTTTCCGAACAAATGGGCCACGGGATTGACCGCAAACATAACGTAATCCACGGTCTTTTGTCTGCTCATACGAACCAGCTCGAGGATCATCTTATCAAAGATATCACCGGTGATAAATTTGGTGGTCCGGACGATAAATTGCGGCGCCGGAAAAAGATCTCGTTCGCTCTTGATGTGGAGCATTTTGCAGTAATTTTCGGTGATCAGTGAAACGCGCGTGAGCAGGGCAGCGTTGACAAAGCCGTCTGCCAGCGATCCGAAGATCTTATCTGCGAAAGGCACACTCTTGACGCTGTCGGTGGCCACCTTGGAAAACAGCTCCTGAGTGGCCAGCTCCACGCCTTCCGAACCACCGATAGCCATGGACATGTACACACGCCTGGCGATGGCAAACAGGTCTTTATTCGAGACGCGACCATGATAGAGCACGAACATCTCTTTCACCAGATTCACGCTTGAGGACAAAATCAGGATGGCGTCCAGAAAACCGTTTTGGGATATGCTGGAGCTGTAGAACAGTTGCAGAACATAACGTTTCCGCAGCTTTTCGCTTTCCTCATGCAATCTGGCGACAACCCTGGCATAAGCTGCCTGGCCGCTGCCAATATCATCGAAGTCAAATCCGATCTTAAGCAGGTATGGATTCTTGCGAAAATTCCGCAGTCGCAGCTCGATAAGCTCAGGTACATCATCAGGTCTCTTGGCCGGCCCATAATTCTGGGGAATACGCATGATGCGATAGATCGGCACGGCGATGAAGTAGAGCACAAATGCTGTAATGGCGGCGAGCGTCAGATATCCGAAAAAAGGATGAATGGCATAGGTGAGCGCAAACAATTCCAGGAATTCCCGAAACACGACATAGATCAGGAAGATGGAGAGAAACGTGAGAATACGCTTGATGATTTGCATTGGTTATCGACCTTCAATACAGGCGAATATACGAACAAATCCAGGCCTTAGCAAGTGTTACCGGTCAGCCGATGCGGCAGACTAAGAAATCGGCAGCGCCCGGGATGCTTAAGCCCGTGTTGCGAGCGGAAATTGTTTGATGGACGAAGCGCGTGACCCTTCCGGGAAAGGTATACACTGAGAGCGCATCCGCGGCGCTGCGAGCAGCGTGATCTGAAGGCTCGGCTTGATTTTTTCCGCAGCAGAGCCTATCTTCGCTGTGAGGCAGCAGAACCACAATGCGAGCCGTACCACCGCACCAGGCGAACAGAACACAAACGCACAATTACGAGAGGAGGAAGGATGAGAGCAAAGAATCTTGGAACCTGCACACGCTTCGTTGTCCTGGTTTTTATTTTGATAATGGGTCTCGCCGTTATTGATAGCCAGGCCTCGGAAAACTACGACGATCTCGTGGTGTTATTTAAAGAATGGCGCGAATTCGAGCGCCCGCCGATGTTGCACGGCGCCCCGGACTACACCGCAGAGACGTTTGCCAGGCGCTACGAAATTTTCAAAGAATACAAACAAAGATTACATGCTATTGACCATAGCAATTGGCCGGTTGCACAAAAAATCGATTGGTACATCGTCCTGGCTGAGATGAACGGCTTTGACTTCAACCATCGTGTGCTCAAACCCTGGGCACGCGACCCGGCGTTCTACAATTCGATCTGGACTTACCAAAGCGACGTTCCTGCGCACGAAGGGCCGACGCACCATGCGGTGACCGAGCTCTGGACTTATGAGTTTCCGTTGACAGAAAGCGAAGAGGCGCGTCTGATATCCGACCTGAGCGTGATCGCGCCCCTCATGCGGCAAGCCCAGGAGAATCTCACCGGCAATGCCCGTGAGCTGTGGGTCACGGGCATACGCGACATCCGGGAGCAAAGCGAGAATCTCGATAAGATCAAGGAGATGGCGGGTGCGGATGCAAGCGAGAAATTAATAACAACTCTTGCCGAAGCAAAGACCGCTACCGGGGCGTTCATCGCCTGGCTCGAACAACAAGCGCCATCAAAGACGGGACCGTCGGGAATTGGCAAGGATAACTACACCTGGTATCAGCAAAACGTCCACCTGGTGGCGCGGGCGTGGTCATCGCTGAAGCTCGAGGAGCACCACAATCGTCGCCTGCCAGAACTCGAAGCCGTATCTTCTCCCGAGGAATATGATGCGCTGGCTGAGCGTTCGGTCGAAAAATTCATGTCGTTTTTGAAAGAGAAAGAAATCGTCACAGTGGCCGATTATTTTGAACCTGCTTTGCGCGCGCATGTGGGCCGGTTCATACCGAGAGACCAACGCAATTTCTTCCGGATCGCGATGCACCATGATCCGAGGCCGCTCTACTCACATTTTTATCACTGGTTTGAACTGGCGCGCATGGAGCACGAGCCGCATCCCAGTGTGATACGCCGGGACGCGCTGCTCTACAATATTTTTGACAGCCGTAGTGAAGGTGTGGCGACCGCCGTGGAAGAGATGTTCATGCATGCTGGCATGTATGAGGACAGCCCGCGGGTCCGTGAAATCGTTTGGATCATGATAGCCCAGCGGGCCGCCAGAGGCCTCGGCTCGCTTTATGCTCACGCTAACGAGATGACCATGGCAGAAGCTGGCGAAATTCACACTGAATGGACGCCGCGCGGCTGGATGAAAACAGAACCCGAATTGTTGATTTTTGAGCAGCATCTCTATTTGCGCCAGCCTGGCTATGGCACCAGCTACATCACCGGCAAATATTTGTTCGAAGAAACCATGGCAGCCTACGCACAGCAGAAGGAGAAGCAGGAGGAGCCGTTTCAGCTCAAAGACTTTTTCGATGAGTTGAATGCGATCGGGAACATTCCAATGTCGCTTGTAAAGTGGCAGATGACTGGCTCCGGCGAGACGGTGGTCAAGCTGGTGGGAAAATCAGAGTAGAAGTGTCGCCCCCAGACCCGTTTTCACGAAGTTAGGGCTACTCTTAGCAAGATCAGCGGAGACGACAACAAGGCATGGGCGGTAAGGAAGCCGTTGATCCTATGGAAAAGCAGGATGTGAGACGGCACTGCTCCTGGCGACAAAGTGGCTTGAAAACTGGCGCCTATTTCCGAATCAGGGGCGTAAATTTCCGGTGCCGGAAACGGTTGTAGATGAACTTGAGCGCGTACTTGCCGGGAGAATGCGCGATGAGCAGGTGGTCGAAAATGAAACCGGGCACATCGTAGTAGAGATATATCTCATCGCCCAGGAATTTCAGATAAAGGATATGCTTTACTTTGTCATATCCGGCAGAGACGATATGGGAAGAATTCAGAAAGAATTCAGTGACCTCCGGATTGGGAAAGCCGTCAGAATATGTTTGCCACGAATACTGGTGCCGCATATTCTTTGCCTGTCGCCGTTTTGTGCGGGCGCCGTTGCCATTCCCTGAGTGGCCCGTCAGCTCCTCGAGTAACAGACGGTAGGCCAGGTTGATTCGCTGGGTTCTGGCAACGGCGATTTGTTCCATCTCAGTGTCGTTGTGATAGCGGTCCGGATGCCACTGTTTGACCATTTGTTTATAGGTGTGTTTCAGCTCATCAAGCGTCGGGAGCTGTTCCAGCCCGAGAACATCACAAGCTTGCGCAACATCCTTGTTCATGCTCAGGTCCTCCATGCTGCGATTTCGATTGTTGTCAGAGCGTTTTTCGAGCATAGTCTGTTACGGGTGTGTTCGCCTCTGAAAGGATTATCGTCCAAAGAATGATGATCATCAACAGAGAGATGTCGTCATAATCTCCTGCAAAGACGCGAGTCTTGTGCCAAAAATCCCGTTGAAACTAAACATACATTAATCTATACCAACAATTGCCTAAAAAGAAGATGGTAAATGCCATCATGAGCGCAAACGGCTCAGATCTGAAATTGGTAACTGAATTTCAAAATAATTTGCTGCTCGGCAGGCGGCGTTACTGAGATCGCTCCGGTGTTCACGAATCGCGAGTCATTGTAGATCAGATATAGATAGGAAAGCGGCGCAAATTCGTATGAGAATCGGATATTCCAGGTCGAGCGCTGTAACAGAGAGTTGTATTGATAAAATGTGGTCAAATGGACGCGGGGGTTAAGCGCCAGGCGGACCCGGGGTCCGAAAAGGTGCGTGGTTTTGTCGGTTGCCGCGGGACCGAGTTTTGTGGCACGATTGAGCTCGTACTGCAATCGCAGGGTTAGGTGCGGCGATGGCGATATTTTGGCGCCAGCCCCGAGTGTGTGCAAGACACCGTCAAAAAAGCCGCCGGTGGAGGCGGTCAGGTCTGCTGCGATAGACCGGGATTGGTCGCTTGCCAAACTGAGACCGGCACGCAAGGTGTTGTAATCACCGGGGGCCAAGGCGACGCCAAATGGCATGAAGGAGCGCACACCGAGCGAATCCAGACGCTGCCAGTTTGGCTCCAGAAACGCTGCGATGGTTGCACTGCTCTGAAATTGCAGGCTTATGGGCTTCACGGTCAAAGTACCCTCCTGAAACTTGCCGTCCGAAGCCCGATGAAACAGGAACGCCGATACTTCCGGGGTAAGGGCACGCACGGGAGAGGGCAGCCACCGTGGTCTCAGATCCAATTGCAAAAACGGGCTTGTCTCGATGAGATTGGGTCTGGAAACAAATCCGGCTGCAGCTTTATATTCCGGGGATATGAGGCTTTGGAAGTGACCAATGAATCCCCAGGTAGCATTGTTGAAAATCCAGAGCTGGGCGTTGATGCCATCACCTACTTCACCCTCGGTGAGCGAGCCGGAGACCAGAGCATTTGCTGTCAGGGTCTTCGACAACCGCCAGAAACCATCCAGAGTAAAGGTGGCATTGTGCACAGCTTTGCGGTTAGCTTGTGCTGCATCATGCCTGTAAGTCACCAACCCACCCAGCCGACTGCGGCCACCCACGTTGCGTTGCCAGCGACCAACAGTAAACCAACTGGCCGGTATTTCATCTTTGCCGCCCTGTCGGATTAACAGCGCCGCGATTCCCTGGTCGGGTGCTTGATGCACCAGACGCGCGCCGCCATCGATGGGCAAGGGCCGGCCGAATTCATCCAATCCGATTCTTCTGCTGAAGAATGGTTTCACCGAGCTGGTGTAGCCGATATCAAAAAGATGGGCAGATTCCAGAAAGAATTGGCGTTTCTCCGGAAAAAAGACCGAGAAGCGTTTGAGGTTGATGACCTCCCTGTCTGCGTCCGCCTGGGCAAAATCTGTGTTGAGGGTGATGTCGAGCACTGTGTTCGAGCCGGGCGCCCATTTGATTTCGCTGCCCAGGTCGTTGCTATATTCCTGCAGAGCATCTGCTGAGCGATCATCTGATCTGCTTTCGACGAGCAAATAGGGTTGCACAGTCAGGTTCCGGGATGGCGGCGGCGGCCGCAAACCCGTGAGCTCGCCGGCATAATCCATCCGATAGGGCGAATACACCCGCGGCCATGGCGACCAACCGGTTACTTCATTGTTGCGCCTGATGTTGCGCAGAAAGTTTACGCCCCAGATTGTGTCTTGTGCCGGATATCGTAAGGTTTCCCATGGCAGCGCGATTTCCACGGTCCAGGCGCTGTCGTTCACAGTGGTACGCGCTGTCCAGCGTGCATCCCATTCACGGTTAAAAAATTGTCCATCGGTAACCTGAAAATCCCGTTGTGCACCATAAGGGTTGACCTGAAAGGTTGTGCAGCTACGGTGGTCCTGGAACGGATCCAGACTGACGCTAAAGACATCGTTCGTGGTGTATTCAAAATCACGCCGCAGCTCGGCAGCACGGATGCCGGCGTGACCGGCAGAATCATAGCAAACGGCGCCAACATAGAGATGCTTCCGGTCAAATAGCACCCGGACTACCGTGTCAAACGAGGGCAGTGCGCCCTGCCCGGGATCGATCTGGACGAAGGAACGAGTGGGAGCAGCTTTCTGCCAGTCAGGATCATCGAGGACGCCGTCGATTCTGATTTTTCCGTCAGCTATCTGAGCGGCATGTATTTTAGGACGGGCCTCAGGAGGCGGGAAGACTGATTGTGCTGACAATCGACCCAGTTGCCATACAGATAAGACGACAAGAACCAGGAACAACGCTTTCCGCCTGCTTATGAAAAGGTTAATTGTCATCCAGGATTCATTGAAAAACATGACAGAGAAAACCTGGACAAATATCGTAACACTTATTGAAAGAGTCAAGCAATGACATTCGAACCTGTTTTCTACTACTCAGTTGTTCACGCACGGGAATGTAATGTCTTTCTCTTTGTAATTTATTTATTCCGGCTCGCAAGGGCCTTCGGCTAAAAGGCTTTTCTTTAACGACAAACTCACACTCTCTCTAACCGATGCACAGGTACGGGTATATTTTGTGGTATGCCATCGTTTCCGTTGTCGGCCTGTTGCTAGTACTACAGCGAAACTTCGGGAGAAACCGTTGAAACGGTTCCTACAAAGGTGTCAATGAGAAGCTTTCCACATCATTTAGCCGTTTCAACGGCTTTCAAGAACTATCTTTCGCTGTAGTAATAGTCACATCAAGAATATCTACAGCAAGCTCGAGGTCAATTCGAAATCCGAAGAAGTCGCCAGGGCGCTGCAAGACAAACTTGTGTAACACAAACATCGGCAATCGGCTTTGAGTACCGTTTGTCGGGAGGACAGAGTCATGTTGCCTTTCATTGCATCTCTGAAAAACAATCACTGCTTGATCGCTATTTTGCTGCTGGACTTCTTGCTGATGCTCAAGAGCTGTGAGCTGACACCGGGTACAACAGCAGAAGGGCACACAGCAAAACAGCACATTGAGGCACGCCAGCTTGATTGCATCGGAAACGGCGAAGACGCGGGGGCGGCATTCGGAACCAAAATCTGAATTTTTTACATAAGCGTGAATGTGAAAACCGGCTTCCCACAAAAACAAATAATCCGGGGCGGAATATTTCGGGGAGCCGGTTTTCCTTTTCGTGCTTAACACACCTTTCGGTAAATTCGATTCTCATTTGCGGGATCGGGCGTCACCCTTAGACAGGTTCAGCGTACGGAAGGAACCCGGACTACCGGACATTGAGCCTGTTGAAATGTAAGCTTGTCGGAATGCCCGGTTCACTCGAATTTACCGCAGTTCCATTAAGTGAGACGCTTTCCGCATCATCACCCGCTGTCAAAAAACAGTCTTTCGCTGTAGTACTAAATTGTCTTTACAAATGCCGATCTCCCAAATCCCCATTTCTGGGTATAGGGTGGAGGCACATATTCCTCGGGCGGAAGTGGTACGCCGGCGCTGTTTAAACGGCGCAACCTCACCGTTGCATCCGGACTCTTTGACGAAGGAGAGTCTATTTTTATCCGCTTTAGGCTCTTCGCTGATCCGGCTGTGAATGGCTGGGGTTGGGCCATAGACAACCTGGCCATTCAAACAGATGTGACCTCCGTGGCAGGCCGCGATGCGACGCCATCCATATTCAGTCTGGCGCAGAATTATCCGAATCCTTTTAATCCCACAACTTTGATAAACTACGCCCTGCTGCAGCAAGCCGAGGTTGAGCTCGCCATCTTCAATGTCAGAGGGCAAAAGGTACGCAATCTGTTGAGCCAACCGCAGGGAGCCGGCGAGCATTCGGTTCAATGGGATGGTCGCGATGATGCCGGCAGGCCTGTCGCTAGCGGCGTTTACATTTACCGCCTTGATGCAAAAACGGGACCTGGTCACGCCAGACGCTTTGTCTCAAGCCGAAAAATGACATTGTTGAAATAAGCCTCATTATTTCTCCTGCCGGGCTGATCTGGCCTGGCAGGAGAGAATGAACTGCTGAATCTGTTGCTTCCCCATAGAAATAGGTTACACTTCGCAGAATTCTGCCAATTTGCACCGGTCTCTCGTCTGCAATTCCTGCCCAGAACAGGTAATAATTAAGCATCCATTGACGGACAAAGCCTCAAAGCGAGTGCTCACGGACGACTGCTTGCGGAAGTGATATTGAATACAACACCTGTGAATCTGGCATCCGACGGAGGGAAAGACCTTGCACTCAAGGAATCGGCTGATTGTCTTATGCGCACTGTTTACTATCCTTGCTTCCAACGTATTTTCGCAACCATCTTTCAAGAAACACACCGTAGAGAACAACCTACCAGGAGCATACTGGGTTTACGCCAAAGACATTGACGACGATGACCATATCGATCTGGTCACCGCTTCGTTTAATGGCATCGAGTGGTGGGAGAACAACGGTTCCCAGTCCTTTTCGAAGCATTTTCTTGGCAGCCTTCAGGGCGCCTGGGGCGCGTTTGCAGATGACATCGATGGTGACGGCGATGTCGACATTCTTGGCTGCTCGCCGGCTGTTGATATCACCATGCTGTACAAGAACGATGGCTCTGAGGATTTCAAAGAAATAGTGGTCGATGCCCGCGGGCTGGATCCGGAGCGCGTTGTCACCGGCGACCTCGATGGTGACGGCAAAAAAGATATCGTGGCGCCTCTTTGGGAAAGCGGGCAGTTCGTCTGGTATGAAAACCGTGGCAGTGAATTCCGGAAGCACAACATAGATAGTAATATTAGCGGTCCCCACTCGGTTGCTGTGGCCGACATCGATGGCGATGGCAACCTGGATGTGGTAGGCGCCAGCGCCGGCAAAACCAGTTGGTATGAGAATGACGGGGACGGCAACTTCAAAGAGCATGCTATCGACTCGAATGGCGGCCTGAGCGTCAATACGGCTGACATCGACGGGGACGGGGACATTGATATCATACGCCAACAGCGCGACAATGGTGATATCGATTGGCTTGAGAATGACGACGACGGCGATTTCACCGAGCACAATATCCATCAAGATTATGACCAGTGCTGGGCAGCCGTAGCAGGAGATATTGACGGCGATGGCGACCTGGATATCGCCACCGCCGGATTTAGCCACAATAACATCCTTATCTGGCTCAACCAGGGCGGCGGTCAGTTTGGCGATAGCATAGTCGTAGATAATGTCGATACGCCGCGTGCCGTGCACATTGAAGATTTGGATGGCGATGGCGACGGAGACCTGGTGGTTGCCATCCGTGATGAGCGCGACCTGGTGTGGTACGAAGTCGAGGGTGAAGCTACGCCCGGTGAAATAACGGTAACCGCGCCCAATGGCGGTGAGCAGTTGTCACCCGGCGAAGATTTCAAGGTTACCTGGCATGCTTCCGCAGGATTCAGCAAGGTGCGCATTGATTTCTCCACGGACGGCGGTAGCACGTGGAGCAAAGAGACCGCCGGCACAGACAACGATGGCCGTTACACCTGGACGGTGCCCGACGCGCCATCTCAGACCTGCCTCATTCGAATCCAGGATGCCGCTCATGGGGAACCTTCGGATATCAGCGATGATGTTTTTACAATTGTGAGTGGTGGGGCGCCTGAGATTACCTCATTTTCTCCGCTGCAGGGTGCTGTCGGCACGATGGTGACAATTCACGGCGCCAATTTTCAGGAAGTCGACGTGGTGCGCTTCAATGGCGCCCAGGCCAGTTTTCAGATTGAATCAGAGACTGAGATCACCGCGGTGGCGCCGGCCAACGCTATCTCCGGCAAAATTTCGGTGGCCAGTGAGGGCGGTGACGCCGAGAGCGCGGATGAGTTTACGGTTTTATCTTCCGGGGGCAGTCAAACAAGCACGACGTTTGAACCTGCAGAGGATACACGCGTCAAGAAAACCAGACCTGGCAAGAATTATGGTTCAGACTCGAGACTGGACGTTGAGTCAGCGACGTTTGAGAGCTATCTCAAGTTCGAGGTCGCCGGTCTGAGCGGCAACGTCACCCGAGCCGTGATTCGGATGCTGGTGGACAATGCCAGTGACAATAGCGGCACTATTTATCCCGCTTCCAACAACTATTCGGATACATCGCAACCATGGGAAGAGGGTGAGCTGACTTTTGATAACAGGCCAGAGCTAATCGGCGATGCTCTCGACAGCCCCGGCGAGGCGCGGGAAGGTGAGTACATCGAGTTTGACGTTACAGCGGCCATTCTCGGTAATGGCATTTATAGCTTTGGGTTGCAAAACGAGTCCAGAGATAAGGTCGAGTATTTCTCCAAAGAAAGTAATACACCGCCACAGTTGATTGTTGACGCCAGCGGCAGTAGCGACCCGATAATGTATGACCTGGTCACCGGGGTGCAGGGAATAGGTGAGATTTCTATAAGCCCATCGGGAGGAAAGTATGACGCCGGTACTGTTGTCGAGCTTCTTGCTACTCCGGCATCTAACTGGCAATTCGATGGCTGGGTGGGCGATTTGACAGGAAACGATAACCCCAACAGCATCACCATGGACGATGACAAGTTCGTGAGCGCCGTTTTCACGGAAGTCAGCGTCCCAACTTACCGTTTGACAACCAGCATCCAGGGCTCCGGCGACGTGGTTCTAACGCCATCCGGCGGCGTCTATGATCAGGGAACGGTGGTCGAGCTTATAGCAGCACCCGCTTCCGGGTGGCAATTCGCGGGTTGGAGCGATGACCTGGCAGGCAATGATAATCCCGCTACCATCACCATGAACGGCGACAAGCATGTTGCGGCCATATTTTCGGAAAGCACAGGCTCACAGCTTCTGACATTTCGTCCTGCGCATGATGGGCAGGTTAAATTGTCAGATCTTGGCGCAAACTATGGTGACAAGAGCACCACCAAGGTAGAGAAGAACAAATTCACTTCCTATTTCAAGTTCGATGTCTCCGGTCTGAGCGGGCCGGCGCAGTCCGCCAGCTTTCGCTTATACGTCAGCGGAGCAAGTGACGACGGCGGCCGCCTCTACACTGTGTCCAACGATTTCAAGGATTCAGCAACCGCCTGGACTGAGGATAAGCTGACAGCCGGCAACGCCCCGTCGATCACCGGTTCACCAGTGGCGGCCTTGGGCCCCGTGCAATCAGGGTCTGTTGTTGAAATAGATCTGACCTCTGTGATCACGGGCAACGGTACTTTCAGTTTTGCACTCCGTGGAGAATCGACAGATCAGGCAAAGTATCATACGCGGGAAGGCGATGTGCCGCCAGAGCTTATCGTGCAAACTACGGGCGGCGAAACGCAGGAATACACAATACAAACCTCAGTGCAAGGCTCAGGCCAGATTGAGCTGGACCCGCCGGGTGGGGTGTACCGTGAAGGTGCTCCGGTTACGTTAACTGCCGTACCTGAAGTTGGCTGGCAATTCTCGGGCTGGAGTGGCCACATTGCCGGTACAGATAATCCCGTGTCGATCATTGTCAATTCGGATAAGCAGGTCACGGCTGTTTTTGACGAAATCAGTGTAACACAATACACCCTAACCGTGAGTACGCAAGGTCAGGGTCAGGTGACGCTTGATCCGGCTGGCGGACTTTATCCGGAAGACACTGTGGTTCAATTGCAGGCGCAGCCGTCGGACGGCTGGCTATTCGCCGGATGGAGCGGGGATGTCTCCGGGGACAACAGCCTTGCAAGCCTGACCATGAATCAAAACAAGAACGTCACCGCTGCCTTCGTTGAGCAAGTCAGCAGTGGTGAAACCACGCTTGTTTTTAATCCTGTGGATGACGCGAAAGTGAAATCCACAAGCCCGACGCGAAACTATGGCAATGATTCTGAGCTGCGCGTTCGTCACGGCAGTCCTATGTACACATCATATCTGAAATTTGATATTCAAGGCGTGCAAAGTCAGGTGACAAGCGCAGTCTTGAGGCTATATGTAGTCGATGAAGGCGACGACGGCGGAGAGGTTTATTCAGTTTCTAATGACTACAAAGGCAGGGCGACTGCCTGGGATGAGGATGGGATAGTTTGGGACAACGCACCGGCAATCGATGGTAATCCCCTGGACCGGGCGGGGGAAGCACAGAAGAAGGAGTGGCTCGAGCTGGATGTAACACCGGCAGTCACTGGTAACGGCGTCATCAGTTTTGGCCTGATGAATAACTCATCGAACAGCGTTATGTACAGTACACGGGAAGGCGACCATGCGCCGGAGTTGATTCTTGTGACCGGCAGTGGCAGCGGTAATACGCCGCCGGTTGCACTGGACGATGAGACGATAACAACCAGCGACGCAACAGAAGTAGCCATCGATGTGCTCGCGAACGATTTTGACGCGGATAGTGATTTAGATGCAAGCTCGGTTACCATCGTCAGCGCACCCGAAAATGGGTCTGTGACGTTGGAGCCGCAGACGGGTTTGGTAACGTATGTGCCTGAATCGGACTTCACCCGCGAGGATACATTCAATTATATTGTTGCAGACGAAAACGGCGCCACCTCCGACGAAGCAACTGTGACGGTCATAGTTCGCAGCAGCGACGCAAAGCCACGGACTTTAACCCTCGAACCTGTCGATGACAATCAGGTCAAGCTCACGGACGCTGGTAAGAACTACGAAGATAAAGACGCCATGAAGTCGGAGCGCGGCAAATTCGTATCTTACCTTAAATTTGAGCTGTCCGGTCTTGCTGAAAATGCAGAAAGCGCCTTCTTGCGCTTGTATTGCTCCGGACGCAGCGAAGATGGCGGTTCGGTCTACCTCGTGTCGAATAATTTCGTGGAGTCGACGACGCCCTGGCATGAAGAATCCATAACAGCCGGCAATGCTCCCGCAATTCAGGGAACAGCAGTAGCCGCTTTTGGGGAAGTGGAGTCGGGTACGTTCGTTGAGGTGGATGTGACCGCGGCGGTTTCCGGCAATGGTATCTATAGCTTTGCTATCAAGAACGACTCGCCGGATCAGGCGCAGTATCATACAAAGGAAGGCGCCAACCCACCGCAACTTATCGTAACCGCTGTCACAAATGAAGCGTTCAGCAAGTCGGATGATGAAACCGTGCTTGCTTTCTCCCATGGCGATGCCTCGGCAGGGCTGCCTGATCGTGTCGTCTTAAGCCAGAATTACCCCAACCCATTCAATGCAGGCACAACCATAGAATATGGTTTACCGGAACGAGCGCATGTGACGGTAGCCATCTACAATATTTTAGGCCAGACTATCAAGACGCTGGTCGATGGCGCCCAGGAGGCGGGTTTCAAACGCGTAAGATGGCATGGCAGGAATGAAGCTGGCCACGCAGTCAGCTCCGGCATCTATTTCGTCAAGATGAATGTTGGTGATAACAGACATATCCGGCGACTAATTCTGCAAAAATAAGCATAGCAGACCGTTTCGGAATTGTGCTGTCGCCAACATTAATAAATCTTAATTTCACTTACGCAAGCACGAAGATCTGTGTGTAAGATTCTCAAGAATCCAGGTGCTATAGTTCTTGTGTTGGTAATATAACCTTGTTCAAGGGAATACCTGCTGTCGATTTTCTGTGTTAGGGAGGACGCGGCGCCTTCAGCCTGGCGGGTTTCCCAATCCTCTCCAACATTTTGCTGCCCCTTCTGTCCCGACCTGTTCAGGTCCGGGGACATAGCGTATCGTTGCTTTGTTTCATTGGCTGCAGTTAGTCTCAAAGCGTGAGCAAGAGGTAACACCCGAATTTCTTTATGGAGGAATGAATGTTCAGGTTTTATGTCCTTGTTATTGTGGCCGTTACTCAGATGAACACGGTCGCATTGGCACAAACCATGGATACGTTGCGCGTCGCCCCCCAATTTGCTACAGATTCAGTACAATCGTTTGCCAGAGATCCCGCCATTTGGATTCATCCCGATGCTCCGGGCCAGAGCCTGATTTTGGGTACCGATATAGGCACCTATCCCAACGGCGGACTCTTTGTCTGGAATCTGGATGGCAGCCAGCAGCAGCGCATAACGATCAGCCATCCCAGACAAGTAGATGTAGCGTATGACTTTCTTTTGGACGGTGAATTGGTTGATATTGCAGTGGTGGCTATGCGCGACCACGATGAGCTCTGGGTATACAAAATCGACCCGCAAACCCGACAGCTCGAAGATGTCACCAGCGCGGCGTTTATTGAAACGCTGATCTCGCCTTTTGGTCTGGCTTTGTATCGTCGTCCGGCAGACGGGGAGCTGTTTGCTTTCGTCAGCAATCAGGATGAGTTTGCTCCGAATCAGGTGCAGCAGCTTCGTTTGCATGATGACGGTTCCGGTAAGGTAGGCGGTACTCAAGTACGCATTCTCAGCGGTCTGGCCGACAACGCCAGCGCCATCACAGTAGACGCTGCCTTAGGCTATGTCTATTTTGCTGAAGACAGCGCGGGCGTGAGCAAGTACTTTGCAAACCCTGATGACGGAGACCAGCGACTGACCACGTTTGCAACCGATGACGGCATCACTGGCTCGCGCGCAGGAATAGCGCTCTATGCCTGCAGCGATAGCGCCGGTTATATCCTGGTTTCCAGTCCAGCAGATGAGACCATCCTGGTGTATGAGCGCAACGGCGATGCTGAGCCCCATAGTCATGCTCTCGTCGCGGGCATCAAAAATCCATCAGGGCATGGTGAAGGACTGGATATCACCAACCGCAACCTGAACGGCCAATTCTCTCAGGGCATGCTTATCTGGCATGACCAACCCGGCAACCGATTTCAGCTATTTGCGTGGGAACAAGTCGCGCAGAATAGCCTCAACGTCTGCATCGACGGCGTTCCGACTTCTGTCGATCTGGGTTCACACACACCGCCCGGCAGGTTTCAGCTCCAGCAAAACTATCCCAATCCTTTCAACCCGGGCACGCGCATCGATTTTCAACTTTCAGAGGCCGGCAAAGTAAAGCTCACCATATTTAATCTGCTCGGTGAGGAAGTAAGGACGCTGCTAAACCAGGCCATGCCGGCCGGCACACACTCGTTGGCCTGGGATGGAATCGACAATACAGGCAGTCCGGCAGCGAGCGGCGTCTATATCTACGAAATCAAATCAGACACTTTTTCCGAATCACGACGCATGGTTCTGTCACGCTAGAGGACGTGTAGCCATATAATCAAATCACTCATGGGGGAAACACTGAATGACAGCACACAGGGGGATTTTCTGCATTGATACTGCTACGGATTCTATGAGGCGCACAGCTTTTCTAATTACGCTTATCCTGCTCCTGTCAAACGTCTCGGCGTTTGCACAGCATTTGCCCTCGACAGCGGTGAACGTGGGATATCGGGACTTCAACTACGGCAGCTCGGCTTATGCCAATGTTACGGCCGAAAAACCGCAGAGCAAGCTCTGGTGGACAGATGGCTCCTGGTGGGGCTATATGTGGGATAAAGATGACGGCGAATACAAGATTCACCAGTTTGACAAAAGTGACCAGAGCTGGTTCCGCCTGCAGGGCGCCGGCGGCGAGAGCCGTAACAACACCATCGTCGATGTCTTGTGGGATGAAACTGCCCAAAAAGTCTACGTAGCTACTCACATATTTCGCGGCAGCGGACCTTCGAAATTATGGCGTTATAGTTATGACTCCGGCGCAAACTCCTACACCCTGGACAGCAATTTTCCCGTCGACATCAATGATGACGGGCCGGAAGCGCTAACTATCGACAAAGATAGCACCGGCAAGCTCTGGGCCACCTGGATGGTCAGCGGCGATGTGATGGTCAATTGTTCCCAGAGCAGTGAGGATGACTGGGGCACGCCCTTCCGCCTTCCGGTGCAGGGAGCAGATGCCACCTCAGATGATATCAGCGCTGTCACCAAATTCGGCGACGGCAAGATTGGCATCATGTGGAGCGATCAGGATGCTCAGAAGACATTCTTTGCCGTGCACCTCGACGGCAACGATGATGACGATTGGGAGCCGCGCGAAGAAGCCCTGGCTGACCGCAACCTCGGCAAAGTTGCCGATGACCACCTGAATTTTGCTGTGTCATGCGATGACTCTGGCAACCTCTACGCTGTCACAAAGACCAGCCTGAGCGGCTCCGATGCGCCGCTGATATACGTGCTGAAACGAAACGCCAGTGGCGTCTGGTCGCGCTACTTGTTTGGACTCCATTCTGACGGACATACCCGGCCCTCTATTTTGATCGATAGCGAAAACCGCAAAATGTATGTTTTTGCCAAAGTTGGCAATAGCACCGGCGGTGTGATCAAGATGAAGTCTTCAGACCTGGACAATATTGAGTTTGATGCAGGTGAGGGTGAGACCTTCATGGAAAGCAGCCAGGATGATGACATCAATGATCCCACCTCTACCAAGCAATGTCTGAACGGCACCACAGGTCTGCTTGTCATTGCCAGTGATGAGGGTACGCGCAACTATATGCACAACTTCATCGATCTGCCCGGAGGCGGCAATGCTCCGGAGATCGTCGTTACGCCTGACTCTTATGATTATGGCACAAACTTGCTCGGAACCACGATATCACAGATATTTACCGTAGAAAATACAGGGGTCAACGATCTTGAAGTCAGTTCGACCACGCTCACGGGAGATGACGTGGACGAATTTTCCATCGATAGCGGCGGCGGCGCTTTCACGCTTGCCACCGGCGAGACCAGAGACGTTACAGTGACTTACACTGCGACGTCAACGGGTGTCAAGAGCGCTGCCCTGCGTTTCGCCAGCAATGATCCCAACGACGACATTCTGGACGTGCCGCTCGCTGCCAAAGGCGTGGCGTCTTTTGATCCTGATATAGCTGCTTCACCGGGTTCACACGATTTTGGCGACCAGTTCGTGGGTACCAGCGCGAGCCAGGCATTTACCATTCGCAATGCCGGCGTCAATGATCTGGACGTGACCTCAACCACGTTAACCGGCGCTGATGCATCTGAATTCGCTATCATTAGTGGCTCCGGCAATTTTACCTTGGCGGAAGGCGATACCCATGTCATCGAAGTGGAATTCTTCCCCGATTCTGCCGGAACCAAAAACGCTGCACTCACTCTGGAGAGTAACGATCCCGATGAGAACCCGTTTGACATCGCGCTCGCTGGCAACGCTCAGGAGGTGCCGCCGAGTCCGGGCGAGGTGACCTTCGAGGAAGTGATAAATGGTACGGCCAGCAGCTCCAGTAGTGTCACCACGAGCACGCCTGTGACGGCTTTTCCCGGTCACTTCTATGTGGCATCTATTGCGATGCGTCAGGAGAAAGCGGTTCAGTCGGTCAGCGGTCTCGGCTTGACCTGGTCGCAGGTCGAAGCGCAATGTGCCGGACGGGGCAATGCCAGTCTGGAGATTTGGATTGGACAGGGCGCCCCAAACGGCGATGACGTGGTAACTGCCACATTTACTTCGTCCGTGGACAACAGCGCAATTTCGGTTGCCCGATATTCCGGCGTCGATGTAGAGAATCCGATCGGTGGTCTCGTCAAGGGTAATACAAACGGAGTAAACGCCGCCTGTTCCGGCGGCAGTGATTCCGATGTCTATGATTTTACCATCACCACAAACTTGCCCGGCGCTGCCATCTTTGGCGCTGCTTCCATGCGCAATCGCGAGCATCAGCCCGGCAGCGGCTACACAGAACGTACTGAGTTCTCTGTTGGCAGCGGTGGCGATACAGTCGGTTTGACAACCGTTGAGCAGGCTGTGACCTTGCCCGAGGACATGCCATTCAATGGCTCTTTCAATAGTAGCGTGGACTGGACGGTCATCGCGATGGAGCTTCTGCCCGGCGGCGATATCCCGGAACTTACCGTCGCGCCCGAAAGCCTTGATTTTGGCGATGTTGAAGTCAATACCGACAGCCCAACACAAATTGTCGAGGTGCGCAACGACGGCAATGCTGACCTCGAAGTTAGTGCCACAACTCTCGAAGGAACTGATGCGGCAGAATTTGCCATTGTCAGTGGCGGCGGTAGTTTTATTTTAGTCCCCGATGCAACACATAATATCGAAGTTCGCTTTTCACCAACCAGTCTCGGCGCCAAGACCGCAAGTCTTCGCATCGACAGCAATGATGCGGATGAAACCCAACTGAACCTACCACTGGCGGGCAATGCTGTGCCGCCGCCGGCGCCTGAAATTACCGTGACGCCGGTCTCTCACGACTACGGCGACGTGTTCGTCGGTCAAAGTTCATCTCAGATAGTAGAGATCAGAAACGACGGCACCGCTGATTTGCAGATTACGGCCACGGATTTGACCGGCGATCATGCCGGTGACTACAATGTTGACAATGGCGGTGCTTTTACACTGGAACCGGACTCGAGTCGGGATGTCCTGGTTACATTTACACCCACGGCCACCGGCGTTCGTAATGCAACGTTACAGATTTCAAATGATGACTCAGATGAAAACCCCACTTTGGTAGATCTGACCGGCAATGCCTTGCCAGCCGAGCCGGATATTGCAGCCCGGCCCGATTCGCTGGATTTTGGTGATGTGGTCGATGGTACGACTTCGACTCTGACCTTGTTCGTTCATAACGAAGGCATCGAAACGCTCGATGTTTCAGCAACCTCTTTGACCGGCACAGATGCTGGCGATTTCAGCATTGCCAGCGGCGGCGGGGCGTTTGCCGTTGCCCCCGGTGACAGTCATCAGGTTGATGTCAGTTTTTCTCCCGGCGATGTTGGGGCGAAAACCGCCACGCTGGAAATCAGCAGCAATGACCCGGATGAAAATCCATACCTGGTCGCCTTAGATGGCAACGGCGTTCCCGTTCCCGTTCCCGATATCGCGGTTACGCCCGATTCGCTGGATTTTGGTGATGTGGTGGAGAGCACAAGCGCCACCCTCACGCTCACCGTCGCCAATGCCGGTGATGCAGATTTAAACGTCAGTAGTTCCGATATCTTTGGCGCTGATGCTGTCGATTTTGAAATTGTTACCGGTGGGCCACCATTCACACTTGTTGCCGGCGCTGTTCAGGAGATGGATGTCAGATTCACTGCCAGTACCTTGGGCAGCAAGAGCGCCACATTAAGCCTCAGCAGCGACGACCCGGATGAGCCTACCGTTGAAGTTGCCTTGAGCGGCAATGTCATCGAACTCCCGCCCGAAGTAACATATCATGAGACAGTCAACGGCGGCGTGACAAGCGCCACTGCTGTTTCGACTTCCGGCAACGTGACCGCAGCCTCCGGCAGCTTCTATCTTGCGGCGATCTCTATGCGCAGCCTTGTTGAGGTGACGTCTGTGTCAGGATTGGATCTTACCTGGACGCGTGTGCGCGCCCAGTGCCCCGGGCGTAGTCAGACGGGGCTCGAGCTCTGGCAGGGTACCGGCACACCGAGCGCCGACGGCGTCGTCACCGCGACTTTTGCGGAAAGCGTTAACAGCGCCGTAATTTCTGTTAGCCGGTATCAGGGCGCTGATCCGGCCGGTCCCATTGGTGCGATCGTCGCGGGGAACACAAATGGCATCGATGGGGACTGTTCCGGCGGTTCTGATAATGACGCCTATCAATTCAACATAACCACTTCGTTGCCTGGCGCCATGGTGGTCGGCGTCGCCTGCATGCGCAACCGTGACCACATTCCGGGCGCCACGTACACGGAGCGGGACGAGGTTGCAGCGGGCAGCGGCGGCGATGTCTCCAGCGTAGCAATACAGGATCAATCTGTTGCCTCAGCCTCAACATTCTTGTTGGATGGTACGTTTGGCCGCGATGTAGATTGGGGAGTCATTGGACTTGAAATCAAGCCGGGCGGAAGTAGCAGCGAGGGCGAACCGGACATCACGGTCAATCCCCTGGCAAATGACTATGGCGA
Organism: uncultured Calditrichaceae bacterium; assembly: GCA_964629935.1. Classification (GTDB taxonomy): domain Bacteria; phylum Zhuqueibacterota; class Zhuqueibacteria; order Oceanimicrobiales; family Oceanimicrobiaceae; genus CAZVSL01. The sequence goes on from CAZVSL010000012.1 coordinate 26,945, forward strand.
CGTAACAGTTGGCGCCAGCTTGTCACAACTGTTTGAGATAAGGAATGATGGCGACGCCGATCTGAACGTCTCTTCGACCTCTCTGGCGGGAAGCGATACCGCGGATTTCGCGATCGTAAACGGCGGACCGTTTACCCTGTCTGCGGGCGCCACGAAAAATCTCGAGGTAAGTTTTGCGCCTACCAGTGAAGGCGCAAAGAGCGCAAGCCTTGAGATAAGCAGCGACGATCCGGATGAGGACCCGGTGTCGGTTGCGCTTTCCGGCAACGGAACTTCGCCGCCCGAGCCTGACATCGCAGTTTCACCAACGTCTCATGATTACGGCGACGTCACGGTTGGCTCGACGGTATCGCAGACCGTCAAAATCTACAACCTCGGCGCCGCTGATCTGAACGTCAGCGCCACCGCTCTCGGCGGCTCAGATCCCAGCGAGTTTGGCCTGAGCAATGGCGGCATTTTCACGGTGCTTCCCGGTGACAGCCACGCCGTTGAAGTCAGCTTCACGCCGACGAGCGAAGGCGCGAAGAACGCCTCGCTGGACATCAGCAGCGACGATCCGGATGAAGCTGTGGTCGATATTGCTCTGAGTGGCTCCGGCAAGCAATCAACTCAGGGCGGCGGACCGGTTGTTTATGAAGAAACTCAAAATGGCGGGTCGGCAGGAAGCAACAGCGTGACATCCGCGGTTATTACAGGCGCGGCAGACAACTTATACCTGGCTGCCATATCGTTTCGGACCTCAGGGACGATTCAATTCGTCAGCGGCCTGGGTTTGACGTGGACACGAGTCTTGGCGCAATGTGCCGGGCGTGACCAGACAGGACTTGAAGTCTGGCAGGCGATTGGTACACCAGACGGTGATGGAGCAGTTACCGCTGCCTTTGAGTCCGGCGTAGCCAGTGCCGTGATCACAGTCAACCGCTACTCAGGCGTTGACGCCAACAATCCGCTCGGCGCCCTTGTTTCAGGAAATACAAACGGGGAAAGTGGCTCATGCTCAGGCGGTACAGATAACGCTCAATATCAATTGAGTTTGACCACCAGTACTGATGGTGCATTCGTCTACAGTGCTGCGGCCATGCGCAACAAACGGCACATGCCCGGGGCTGAATACACTGAAGTCGATGAACTTGAAGCTGGCAGCGGCGGCGACGTCTCAGGCGTGGCAACGCAGCAACGGACAGTGGAAACAACCACGACCATCGATGTCGATGGCGCCTTCAGCCGCGATGTAGATTGGATTGTCATCGCTGCAGAAATAAGGCCTGGTGGCGCTGGCAGTAGCGATAGTGAGCCGAATATCGCTGTCACGCCGCTTAGTCATGATTTCGGCGACCTGGCCGTTGGCGCCAGCGCCTCGCAGAACTTCGAAGTAAGCAATAGCGGCAACGCGGACCTGAACGTCACCACGATTTCTCTCTCCGGTTCCGATGCCGCGGAGTTTAGCGTCGCCTCTGGCGAGGCGCCATTTGTACTCTCAGCCGGCGCCAGCCAGAATGTCGAAGTGCAGTTTGCTCCCACTACTGTGGGCTCAAAAAGCGCTGTGCTGGAAATCAGCAGCGACGATCCTGATGAAGACCTGGTCACAGTTTCA
>CAZVSL010000013.1:0-278 GCA_964629935.1 uncultured Calditrichaceae bacterium
TCAAAACTACATATATAGTCGCCATTTCTTCAACAATGATCCTCAAACGCGCTCAACCAACAAAGCCACACCCATGCCGCCGCTCACACACAGGGTGGCCAGACCCAGGGTTACGTCGCGCTTAACCATCTCGTGCAATAAGGTCACGGTGATGCGCGTTCCGGTGCAGCCAGTCGGGTGTCCGAGCGCAATGGCGCCGCCGTTTACATTCAGCTTCTCCATGTCGAATTTCAATTCGCGGTCGCACGCCAGCACCTGCACTGCAAAAGCTTCGTTCA
>CAZVSL010000013.1:288-574 GCA_964629935.1 uncultured Calditrichaceae bacterium
TTCAGCTCGATCAGACCGATGTCATCGAGCTTGAGCTTGTTGCGTTCCAAAATCTGCTGTACCGCCGGCACGGGTCCGATTCCCATCAGCGCCGGGTCGACGCCAGCTACAGCATAGTCAACGATTCGAGCGAGAGGGTGTAGGTTCAATTCTTCTTTCTTCTCCTCTGAAAACACCAAAACGGTAGCCGCACCGTCGGTGATGCCCGAGGCATTACCGGCATGCACAGTGCCATCTTTTTTGAAAACCGGCGGCAGCTTTGACAGCCCTTCCAGAGTTGATTGCG
>CAZVSL010000013.1:584-11386 GCA_964629935.1 uncultured Calditrichaceae bacterium
GGATGTTCGTCCCGGTCCACGACTTTCACCACGCCTTTCTTGACCGGCGCCTCGATGCTCACGATTTCGTCGGCAAAACGCTTTTGTTCCTGAGCGTCCTCGCACAATCTTTGCGAGCGCAAGGCATACTCATCTGATTCTTTGCGGGGGATGTTATATTTTTCCGCCAAATTCTCGGCAGTCTTCCCCATCATCTCGTCACACAGCGGACAGAGATAGCCATCCTGATACATCGAATCGACCACCTTGTCATGGCCGATGCGGTAGCCCCAGCGGCCTCGCATCAACAGATAGGGCGCGTTGCTGAGGCTCTCGGCGCCGCCAGCCAAGACGACTCCGGCGTCACCGAGTGCAATGGCTTGATAGGCGCTTATGATAGACTTCAACCCTGAACCGCAAGCCTGGTTGATGGAAAAAGCCGGTACGGTTTCGGGACAACCAGCGGCGTAGGCAATCTGTCGCGCCGGGTTCGGTCCCACTCCCGCCTGGCGCGCGATGCCAATGATAACTTCATCGACAGCGTTAGCCTCAAGGCCGGCGCGATGTAATGTCTCACGCGCCGATATCGTTCCGAGCTCCGGCGCAGTCAAAGCGCTGAGGGCGCCCCCGAACTTGCCGATAGGCGTTCGTACTGGTGCAGCAATATAGATCTTGTGTTCGCGATTCAGCATCACTTCCCTTTAAATCGTGGGGTTCGTTTCTGCCGGAATGCCGCTATACCCTCTTTGTGATCTTCGGTCTTGATCAGGATACTTTGCGCCAGACTTTCCAATGTTCTGCCGGTAGCCATATCGACGTTGACGCAATTCCAGAGAATGCGCTTAACCAGACCCAGCGCCACCGGAGCGCGGGTGAGAAGATGCTGCGCCAGCTTATCGGCCTCCGCAAGCAAGTCATCGTGCGCCACCACCCGATTGACAAGGCCGATGTCATGTGCATGCTCAGCGGAGATCATTTCACCGGTGAAGATCAGCTCTTTCGCTTTGCCATAACCGATGAGCTTGACCAGGCGCGAGCAGCCGCCGGCGCCGGGAATCAGACCAATCAGATTTTCACGAAAGCCAAATGTCGCACGCTCAGAGGCAATGCGAATATCACAGGAGAGCGTAATCTGCAGGCCGGCGCCGGTGCATGGACCATTGATGGCAGCGATTACGGGTTTTTCCAGCGTCTCGAGCGTATCGAAGAAACCGGTGAAATCTTGCGTCTCCCGGCGAAAGTCCTGCGTCAGCCACTCCTGATCGAGAAAATCGATGTCCCCGCCGGCAGAAAAGGCGCGGCCCGCTCCGGTAAAGAGCACAACTTTGATCGCCTTATCGCTGATCAATTGCTCGCGCAGAAGCTTGAAATCGTGGCGCATATCATCATTCATGGCATTCAGCTTTTCAGGCCGATTGAAGGTAATGGTCGCGATACCATCACTGAGACTCAGCTTAATTGCCTTATATTCCAATGCCACATTCAGCTCCTTGCGAACACCACAGACTTGGTTTCCATATAGTGGTCGATCGCTTCGCAGCCGTGCTCTTTACCGATGCCGCTCTGTTTGAATCCACCGAATGGCAGCTCGTCGAAAATGATCTGCGCGGAATTTACCCAGGTATAACCAGCTTCGATACGATAAGCTGCCTCGTTGGCGCGGTCGATGTCGCGCGTCCAGATTGACGAGCCAAGCCCATAAATGTGGTCATTGGCTTTGGCGATGGCCTCCTCGAATGAGTTTACGCGCATGATGGGCAGGGCCGGGCCAAACACTTCCTCGCGCACGATTCTGGATGATTCATCGATATCAGTGAGCAGAGTCGGCAGGTAAAAATTGCCTTTGTCGTAATTTTCACCTTCCGGCCGGTTTCCGCCCACCAGAATGGTTGCCCCTTTGTCCACTGCATCCTGCACTTGTTCCTCGACTTCCTGGCGTTGCGCGTTTGTGTGCATGGGTCCGATGATGACGCCCTCAGCGAGGCCGTCGCCAACTTTGAGGCGCTGCGCCTTGGCTATCAATTTTTCGATAAATTCATCAGCGATCGGTTCAAACAGATACAAGCGTTTGACGGCCAGGCATGCCTGACCGCAATTGAAGAAACGGCCAACCGACGCCGCGCTGACCGCTTTGTCGATATCCGCATCCTCACACACGATCATCGGATCGCTGCCGCCCAATTCCAGGGTGACGCGCTTTATCTCCCGGGAGGCGCCTGCCATGACCTTGCGACCGGTGTCTGTGGCTCCGGTGAAGCCAATTTTCCGCACTTTAGGGTTCTCGATAATCTCTTGTCCGACGGTGCTGCCCGGTCCGGTGACGATATTGAGCACACCCTTTGGCAGCCCGGCCTGAAACATGATTTCTACAACTTTGGTTGCGGTCAGCGGAGTTGTGCCCGCGGGCTTCACGACAAATGTATTGCCGGCCAGCAAACCCGGCGCGATTTTGTTGCCCATGAGAGAAACCGGAAAATTCCATGGTACGATGGCGCCACACACACCCAGTGGACGCTTGATGATCATGCCATGCCGGTCGGCGTCCAGAAGCGGTACATAGCCGCCGCGAATATTTTTTGCTAATCCGGCATAGTGGTCTAATGTGTGAGAAAAACGTCGGATCTCGCGGATGGATTCGCGCAGAGGCTTGCCCTGTTCTTTGGTCATCAGTCTGGCAAGCTCTTTTTCGTGCTCCAGGACCTTACGCGAGGCTTCGAAGAGAATTTCGCCGCGTTTCGTAAACGGTGTTTGCGACCATGAAGCAAATGCGTCCTGCGCCACATCGATGGCAACCTTAGCATCTTCACGGTTACCCTTGGGCACAGTATCTAAGACTTCGCCGTTAGATGGATTGTAAACTTCGGTTGTTGCGCCGGAACGAGCCTCTACCTGCTCGCCGGCGATGAACATCTTTGCCATACCTGCGTTTCCTTTCTTCTAGTCTGGATTATTCATGCTAAAGAGTGTGAATATCTTGGGTGTTCAGCCTTCGGGGGTATGAAAATAACTTGGTGAACTTCGAAAAGTTTTCGCTTTTTTAATAGCTAGTGTCTGGCCGAAAACTCACTTATTTCGTCATTCCGGCATGCTCCCTGCTAAAGACATGCAGGGACAAGCTTTCGCCGGAATCAATTTGCGGTAACGCAGAAGATTCCCGCTTACGCTGTGCCCGCATGTTTAGGCGGGGAATCCGCGGGAATGACCCCGTTGGGACGTTTTCGGTCAAGACACCAGCCAGGCCTGGTACCATAATAGAATGCCGAGTTATTTATTCACACCCCCTTTAGGCTGTTACGACACGCTGAAGCGTGAACACCGACCATCCCTTCTAATACTCAGAACTTCGATTGTGAGTGCAACATGTCAGTTTGCGAATAATCAAGATTAGTCCAATCCACCAAACACAACACTCTTGGACTCAAAGTAATACTCAAGTGCTTCAGGCCCGTGCTCATGACCGATGCCAGAGGCTTTCACGCCGCCAAACGGCATTTCATCATAACCGAAGTGCAGTTGATTGATCCACAGCATACCGGACTGAATCTCCCGCGCCGCCTGGTTAGCATACTTCATGTTGTTGGTCCAAATGGAGGCGCCGAGTCCCCACTTGCTGTTGTTGGCTTTCGCTATGGCCTCGTCAAGATTGCTCACTTTAAATACAGGCAAGGCCGGCCCAAACACTTCTTCGCTGGTTAGCTTCGTTTCTTCCGGAACATCAACCACCACTGCCGGTTCGAAAAAGTGGCCCTTGCTGAGAGCATTGTCCTGCGGGCGCTTTCCGCCCACCAACACTTTGGCGCCTTTGTCGACCGCATCCTTCAACTGACCTTCAACTTCTTCGCGCTGGAATGCCGTATGCATGGGTCCCATGCGGATGGCCGGCTTTTCTGCTTTTGCCATGCCATCGCCAAGTTCATAGCGTTTAACTTTCCCGACCAGTTGCTCCAGGAATTCATCGTAGATTTCTTCAAACAAATACAGACGTTTGACTGCGAGGCAAGCCTGGCCCGTATTCCAGAAACGGCCGATCATGGCGCCATTGATGGCTTTGCGCATATCCGCATCCGGACAAACGATCATCGGATCAGAGCCGCCAAGCTCCAGGGTGATGCGTTTGAAGTCAGGAGCTGCCTGTTCCATGACCTTGCGGCCGGTTTCAGAGCTGCCGGTCAGGGCGACACGCCGAACCTCCGGATGGGTGATGAGTGCAGCGCCGACTTTGCTGCCCGGTCCGGTGACGCAATTCAGCACGCCAGGTGGCATGCCAGCCTCGTTCAAAATTCCCACCACTTTCAACGTGGTGAGCGGCGTGGTCGAGGCGGGTTTGACGATGATGGGACAACCCGCGACCAATGCCGGGCCGATCTTGGTACCCATCAGTGTAATCGGAAAATTCCATGGTATTATACCCGCACAAATACCCACGGGCTGCTTCATAATCACGCCGTAGCAGTTCGGATTCATGGCTGGCGGCAGCGGCACCTGCTGCCCCCTGACTTTGCTGGCCAGACCAGCGTAGAATTCCATACCGTGCAGGAAATGTGTGATCTCGCCCATGGATTCCATAAAGGGCTTGCCCTGTTCTTTGGTTAGCAAAGCAGCGAGGTCCTTCATTTGCTCTTTCACGGCTGCAATGCCTTTGTGCAGGATCTGAGCGCGATCGTCAGGCGCGGTTGCCGCCCAGTCCTGAAACGCAGCTTTTGCTGAATCCACCGCTGCCGAAACATCCTTTGCATCACCCGAAGGCACGGAGTCCACCGTCGAGCCATCGACGGGATTCTTGATTTCGTCTATTTGTCCTGACTTTGCATTTACCCATTCCCCATTGATAAACATTTGAGCCATAATGTCTGCCTCCTTCAAATCCTTGAATTTTTTATGATTAGACATCTTATGCGATGTATGCACACTGCTGAATTCCTGCTACTTATTTTGCCAACGCAATCTGGCTGTTGTAGCATCCCACACTACCGTCCTTTGAAATTGGCCTGACGTTTGTCCAGGTAAGCCTTCAATCCTTCTTTTGCATCTTCGCTTTCGAAGCCACGCTGCAACACTTCACGTTCGAGCGCAAGACCATCTGGCAACGACATCTCGATGCCTGACTTCACTGCCCGCTTGATCAATCCAACCGAAAGGCTCGCCTTGTTCGGCGGTACAAATGCGCGGGCGTATTCCATGACTTTATCCCAGTAGCCATCTTCCTCAAACACCTGATTTACCAGACCGATCTGCAACGCCTCATCGACAGAGACTGGCGTTCCGCTGGCCATCAGCTCGATGGCTCTACCCTGCCCGATTAGTCGCGGAAGTCGCTGTGTGCCTCCCATGCCGGGAAGGACGCCCAAATTGACTTCAGGCAAACCTATCTTGCCTTTCCCTGCTTTTGCGATACGAACGTCGCACGCCAGGCTAATCTCGCAACCTCCGCCCATAGCATGTCCATTGATCGCCGCAATGACAAGCTTCGGTGTGTTTTCGATTCTCAACAGGGTTTCATTGCCATGGAGACCAAAATTGTAGAGATAGTCGGGCGTATTTGACTGCAGCATGCCGATATCTGCACCGCCGGAGAAGAATTTCTCCCCCTTACCTGTGATGATGATGACATGAACCGACTCATCGAACCTTGCCTTCATCACCGCTTGATCCAACGCAACCATCATTTCATGGTTATAACTGTTGGCGGGCGGGTTATTTAACTCCATGATAGCGATGCCATCTTCAACCCGATAATCGACTAAGCTTTCTGACATGAACGCTTCTCCTTCCTGATTTAAAAACAATTAGATTTTTGATTTGATAGCGAAAGAAAAATGTCAGCATACCTGCTACATTGTTCAACAGTATTGGAATGGCAATTTTGGTAAGAGAAATGAATATCGAATATTACAAAAACAACATTCAAAACTCAAGGAATTTCCTAAAGGCGCCTTCCTTGCCCATTGAACATGCTGCTCCGGGTTAAATTTCGTAGCCCCACCCTTCTGAGACATAAGCACAGGTGTTGCTATCGAAATGTGCTATGTTGCTCTTGCAAGCCATCTGCCAATGCTTGACGCAGCGCCAACCAGGGCAAGAGCGCGCATTTTACCCGCACCCCGCGCTTCCGGACAGTTAATAGAATTTCAAGCTTGTCTAACTCTGAATGAGCAGTTGTCTCCGGCTGTGTCAGGTGCAAGCGAACGCTTCGGTACAACTCCTGAGCCTCATCGACGTTCTTGCCCACGACAGCTTCCGTCAGCAAGGACGCGGAGGCTTTGACAATTGCGCACCCTTCGGCGGTAAACATTGCTTTTGCTATTTTTTGATTACGAATTGAGAGTTGGAGCACAACTTTGTCTCCGCACACGGGATTGTGTTCGGCAGCTTCTACTGTGGGATGGGACATGCTGCCGTAGTTGAGAGGGGATTTGGCCAGTTTCAGAATGACCGGATCATAAACTGCCACGGCTTTATAACATCATTGTTCTACATCATGCCAAGCTCGTAACGCGCCACGTCGCTCATCATGTCCGGATTCCATTGTGGCTCCCATACGACCTCAACTTTGGCGTCTTTGACGCCTTGCACGCCTCTCACCTTGTCTTCCACCTCGCCGGGCAGGGTTCCGGCAACCGGGCAGGCTGGCGAGGTCAGAGTCATGGCAACGTGGGCATTATTTTCATCATCGATGTCGATATCGTAGATAAGCCCAAGCTCATATATGTTGACCGGGATTTCCGGATCATAGCAGGTCTTCAACACTTCCACGATACTTTTTTGCAATTGCGTTTTCTTTTCTTCGTCTGGCATAATATTATCCGCTTTACTCTTACTCGGTTGATACCACTTCATCTTTGTCCTTGAGCGCGGCCGTCATCGTGTGCCAGGCTAATGCTGCGCACTTCACTCTTGAGGGAAACTCACGCACACCAGCAAAGACTGCGAGCTTGCCCAACGATGCCACGTCCACTTCCTGGCTCATTTGACTCGTTATGACATCCTTGAACTTCTTGAACAGCTCCGTCGCTTCCGCAATAGTTTTTCCTTTCACCAGAGTCGTCATCACTGACGCAGAAGCTTTTGAAATCGCACATCCCGAACCTTCGAAGCCAATGTCTTCGATCTTGTCGCCGTTGACTTTTACGGTCAGATTGATCTTGTCGCCGCACAGAGGATTGTATCCCTCTGAAGAATGGGTGGCGCCTTCAACGGTTTTGAAGTTTTTGGGGCTCTTGTTGTGGTCCAGAATGATCTGCTGATATAATTCGCGTAAATCTTGCATGTTTTTTTCACTTAAATAGATTAATCACGCCGTAGATTCCATCCACGAGATAGTCGATCTCCTCGCGTGTATTGTAGAGCACAAATGAAGCTCTCGATGTCGCCGGGATATTGAATCTATCCATCACGGGTTGCGTGCAGTGATGTCCGGTGCGGATTGCAATCCCATTCTGGTCAAGGATAGTGCCGACATCGTGCGCATGAACATCCTCAATGATGAACGAAACCACCGATGCTTTTTCCCGTGCCTTTCCGACTAGGCGCACCTGTGGAATGGCTCCCAGTGTTTCATGCGCATAGCGCAACAGCGACTGCTCGTGGGTGGCAATCTTATCATAACCAATTGAACGCAAATAATCAACAGCAGATCCAAGCCCAATTGTGCCGGCCATGTTGGGTGTTCCCGCCTCAAACTTATGCGGAAGCTCGTTGTATGTGGTCTTTTCAAACGTCACTGACCTGATCATATCGCCGCCGCCTTGATATGGCGGCATGCTCTCCAGCAGCTCTTCTTTACCATATAGCACGCCAATACCCGTCGGCCCAAGCATCTTATGGCCGGAGAATGTGTAAAAGTCGCATTCCAGCTCCTGAACATCGACCTGGGCATGGACAACAGCCTGGGCCCCGTCGAGCAGTACCGGCACATCAAACTTATGAGCAAGCTCGATCATTTGCCTGACGGGATTCACTGTGCCGAGCGAGTTTGAAATGTGCACCAGAGCAACCATCTTTGTGCGCTCGTTGAGCATAGTCTGGTACTCATCCAGAATCAAATCACCGTCATCATCCATGGGAATGATCCGCAGTTTGGCGCCGGCTTGCTCGCATGCCATCTGCCACGGGACGATATTGGAATGATGTTCCATGGCGGAGATGATTACCTCATCACCTTGGCGAAGATTTGTCCTGCCATAAGAAGAAGCAACCAAATTGATGGCTTCAGTGGCGCCGCGCGTAAAGATGATCTCGCGCGTTGAATTCGCGTTGATAAAGGCTCTGATCTTTTCACGCGCTTCTTCGTAAAGGCTGGTCGCGAGCTCGCTGAGATAGTGTACACCACGATGTATATTGGCGTTTTCCTTTTCGTAATAGCTTTTGATTGCGTCGATTACAACCTGGGGCTTCTGAGAGCTGGCAGCGTTATCGAGATAGATCAACCGCTTGCCGTGCACCCGGCGATGTAAGATCGGGAAATCATCGCGCACGCGCTCAACATCGAAAACTGCGATAGGGCAACAGACACCTTCCAGCGTCTTTCTTCGGGCAACCACTTCATCCAACATATCTCTGCCTTATTTGCCATTGGTAAAATAATCGATAATCTTATGGTCAAGTTGTTCGCGTACCACTTCGTTCTTGATGTTATTCAGAACATCGGTGATAAAGGCATGGCGCAGCATTGCGCTTGCCATCTCTTCCTTAATGCCACGGGTGCGCAAATAATAGAGTGCTTCATCATCCAATTGACCGATTGTCGCACCATGCGTACATTTCACATCATCGGCAAATATCTCCAGTTGCGGTTTGGCGTTGATGGTCGCATCATCAGTCAGCAACAGGGTCTTATTGGATTGCAGAGCATTGGTTTTCTGCGCATCCTGGCGCACGAAGATCTTGCCATTGAAAACACCGCGGGCCTTATCATCGAGAATACCTTTGTACAGCTCATTGCTAAAGCAATTGGGCTTGGCGTGGTCAATGGAAGTGTGGTTGTCAATGTGCTGTGTACCTCTCCCCATAAAGAATCCGAATAAATGCGTCTCACAGTTTTCATCATTGAGACGCACCTTGGTGTTGTTGCGAACCAGTGCGCCACCCAGCTCGATATTAACCGTCGAAAACACACTATCTCGCTCCTGGTGGATATTCACGCTGGAAATATGATACGCTTCCCTGCCTTCTTCCTGAACTCTCAGGTGCTCGAGCCGGGAGTTTGCGTTCAGAACCATTTCGCCCACAAGATTATTGAAATACACACCATCGCCGACGCCATAGAAAGTCTCCATCACGCTCGCTTTGCTATTCCTGCCGAGCACCAGCAGATTGCGCGGATGCGAGACAAATGTCTCCTGGCTTGAATCCGATATGTGAATCACATGAATTGTTTCATCCACCTCGACATTGTCAGGGACATAGAAAAACAGGCCATCGCTGGCAAAGGCCGTGTTCAGCGCAGTGAAGCTTTCCTGCTCGAAATCCGCATGTTTGGCCAGGAAGTCGAAAATTAGACCGCTATGCTCAGTCATGGCATCTGCCAGACTTGCGACGATGACGCCGGGTTTGTCAAGCTTAAGGGTAGAATAGGATGGTGCATAACGACCGTTGACCATCACGATTAGATTATCTCTCAATCCGTCATAGGTCAATTCGTCAAGGATGGATGCCGGTATAGCCACACCTTTGGTGGCAAGATTGAACTTATGCCGCAGCAGTGGCGCGACACTGGTGTATTTCCACTCTTCGTCACGTGTGTTCGGAAAGCCATTGTCGGAAAAGCGGGAAATGGCTGACTTTCGTATTTCATGGAAAGGCGTCTCCCGATTACCATTCAGGCTATTCTCAAACGTGCCAAAGCTCGAAATATACCACTGCTTGATTTCTTCGTTATTTAACTTTGTTTTACTCATTTATAGCTTAAGTCCTTGGTTTCATAATGTTCAATGTTGTCTTTTCAGGCGGCAACGGCTTCATTGAATTCTTCTTTCAGCCAGTCGTAGCCTTTTTCCTCGAGCTCGATAGCCAGGTTCTTGTCACCCGATCTGACGATGCGCCCATCAACCAACACGTGAACGAAGTCAGGAATAATATAGTTGAGCAGGCGCTGATAGTGTGTCACCACTACTGTGGAGCTCTTATCGCTGCGCAAGGCGTTGACGCCGCTGGCAACGATCTTCAATGCATCAATGTCGAGTCCGGAATCAGTTTCGTCCAGGATCGACAGCTTTGGATCCAGCACGGCCATCTGGAAGATTTCGTTCCTCTTCTTTTCGCCTCCGGAAAATCCTTCGTTGATTGAGCGGCTAAGGAATTTCTCATCCATTTCCACGAGTTTAAGTCTCTCTTTTACCAGGGCGAAGAAATCCATCGCATCCAGTGGCTCCTCTCCGCGTGCTTCGCGCAGTTCATTCAGAGCAGTCTTGAGGAAGTTTGACATGGAAACGCCCGGGATTTCTACCGGATATTGAAAGGCCAGAAACAGGCCGGCATGCGCCCGCTCTTCGGGATCCATCTCGAGCAAATCCTTATCTTCGTATTCGATAGAGCCGTTCAGAATCTCATACTCTTCACGGCCGGCCAAAAGGCTGGCCAGGGTGCTCTTGCCGCTGCCGTTTGGGCCCATGATCGCGTGTATCTCACCAGGGTTAACTTCGAGATTTACACCTTTGAGAATCCGCGTTCCTTCAACTGCAACTTCCAGGTTCTTTATTTTCAGCATTCTGTATTTCTCTCCTAAAATCCGGGTTAATTGTTCACTTTTTGAAACGACACATCGTGAAGGCTTATCCAACACTGCCTTCAAGACTGATCGAGAGAAGCTTCTGAGCTTCCACGGC
>CAZVSL010000013.1:11396-26924 GCA_964629935.1 uncultured Calditrichaceae bacterium
ATACTTCCTTACAGTAGCCATTGACGATCAAGCCGATTGCGCTTTCGGTATCAATGCCACGCTGATTGCAGTAGAAAATCTGGTCTTCACCAATTTTGGTGGTGGTCGCCTCGTGCTCGATACGTGCGCCTTTGTTGTGCACTTCCAGATACGGGAATGTGTGCGCTCCGCAGCGGTCGCCGATGAGCAAAGAATCACACTGCGAAAAGTTGCGCGCATTGTCAGCCTGCTTTGCAACCCTCACCAGGCCGCGATAAGAATTGTTGCTGCGGCCGGCAGAGATGCCCTTGGAGACAATGGTGCTGCGTGAGTTTTTGCCCAGGTGCACCATTTTGGTTCCAGTATCTGCCTGCTGGTAATTGTTGGTCAATGCCACAGAGTAGAATTCGCCAACGGTATTGTCGCCCTTTAGAATCACGCTTGGATATTTCCAGGTTATGGCGGAGCCGGTTTCGACCTGCGTCCAGGAAATCTTGGCATTGTCTTCCAGGCAAATGCCGCGCTTGGTTACAAAGTTATATACACCGCCTTTGCCTTCCGCATTGCCCGGATACCAGTTCTGCACGGTGGAGTATTTCACTTGCGCATCCTTGTGCGCCACAATTTCGACCACCGCCGCATGCAACTGGTGCTCATCTCGCATGGGCGCCGTACAGCCTTCGAGATAGCTGACGTACGCACCTTCCTCAGCAACAATCAGCGTCCGCTCGAATTGGCCGGTGTTAGCCGCATTGATGCGAAAATAGGTCGAGAGCTCCATGGGACAGCGAACGCCTTTCGGGATGTAGCAGAATGAGCCATCGCTGAACACTGCTGAGTTGAGCGTGGCAAAAAAGTTGTCTGTGTATGGCACTACGGAACCCAGGTACTTCTTAACCAGATCCGGATGATTCTGCACTGCCTCGGAAAACGAACAGAAAATAATTCCGTGCTTCTTAAGCTCTTCCTTGAACGTCGTCGCCACGGAAACGCTATCCATCACCGCATCTACGGCTACGCCCGCCAGACGCTTCTGCTCATCCAGCGAAATACCCAGCTTGTCGAAAGTCTCGCGAATCTGTGGATCGACTTCGTCCAGACTCTTGAGCTTCTTTTTCTTCTTGGGCGCCGCATAATAGTAGGCGTCCTGATAGTCGATTGGCGGGTACTTTACATTTGGCCAACGCGGTTCTGTCATGGTCAGCCAGTGGCGAAATGCCTTGAGCCGCCATTCCAACATGAACTTCGGCTCTTTCTTTTTCTTGGAGATGAACCGGATGGTATCCTCCGTCAGCCCTCTGGGAGCCAGGTCCGTATCCATCTCCGTGGTAAATCCCCACTTGTATTCGCTCTTAGTAAACTGTTCTATAGTTTCTTGTTCTGTACTCATCAAAAATCCTCTTTAGGCATTTAGATTCAAAACTAGACAAACTCATTGCTGTTCTTTAAGACAAACGTTGCATTTGCCATAAAACTCAAGACGATGATTATGCACCTTATAATCCGTCTCCTCTTCAACCAGCTTATTCAAATCTCCATTGTGTCTTATGTTGACATCTTTGATCTTGCCGCAATGTTCACACACAAAGTGGTAATGCGGATTCACGTCTCCATCATAACGATCAAAGGTGCTTCCGAACTTTAACTCCTGTATACAACCCAACTCAACCAATATTTTCAGGTTGCGATAGACATTGCCCAGGCTGAGTGATGGAAATTCCGGTTTGAGCTTTTCGTAGATCCAGGTGGCAGTCGGATGATGTTTGGTAGATTTAAGCAGACCCAGTATCTTTTGCCGCTGCTTGCTGTTTCTATATTTTTGGCTCATGTCCGCACCCATTCCTTTATACCGCAAAACTGCTTCCACAGCCACATGTGCGCTGGGCATTCGGGTTTACAAAGCTGAATCCCGTGCCGTTCAAGCCATCGGAGAAATCTAGCTGGGTGCCGTTAAGATAGATGGCGCTCTTCGGATCCATGAATACGCGCACATCGCCAAAGTCGAACACCTTGTCATCCGGTCGTGGCGCATTCTCGAAATCGAGCATATAGGACAATCCGGAGCACCCACCGCCTTTGACGCCGACACGCAACCCCATGTCCTCTTCGGGATGGTTTTCTCGCATCAATCGTTTCACTTCGGAAATGGCTTTGTCAGTCACAGTAATCATTGTTTCAACTCCAATTAATTTGTAGGTCCAAGCCAGCGAACCTTTTGCGTTTCCAATTCATTATTTATATCTGCCAGCGATATGCCGGAGAGAAATGTCATGAACTGCTTTTGTATAACCATGAACGGATCGCTAATATTGCAATTCGATCCCTGCTCACATTCACACGCAGGGGTGCTGACACAATCAACGATGCCAACCGGACCTTCAATGGTCTCGATTATCTCCGACAGAGAAATATCTTCAGGCTGTTTCGCCAGAAAGTAACCGCCGCGTGCACCCTGCGCTGATTGCACCACGCCCTTTCGGGCCAGAGTCTGGAGAATTTTGGCCATTATTTCCGACGGGATGTTATACATCTGGGCAATATCTCTCGCCTTCGTCACTGCGCCACTCGGCTGATTCAACATGTGTTTCAGAGCAATAATCCCATACTCAGATTTCTTCGACAGCTTTAGCATTGTTTCGGTTCCCAAATACGACCTTTTTGGTCGTATTAATATACAACAAAACGCCCCGCATGTCAAGACAAAATATCATCTTTTTGCAAGGCAGTGAGACGAATCAGGAGATGTGCGTGCGGTTTTGTTGGTGACAGCGCTCTGTTGTCTAATAGGCAGCTATCTAAGCTGGATCACGCATATTCAACGCCCTCTTGTGTCGCTTGCTTGCGCTTTGACGATTTGGATGGCTCTTTACGATCAGCGTCAGGTAGCAATATGATAAACGTACCGATGGTCACAATAAAGCCCGCCAACCAGACAAGATTAACAAGAGGGTTGATATAGACTTTGAAAATGGCGCTTTTGTCTTCGTTGGGTTGTGCCAGCACCACGTAGAGGTCTTCCAGCAATGTAGAACGCAGAACTACTTCGGTGGTTGGCTGCTCCTGTACGCGGTAAAAGTGCTTGTTCGGATAGATAGTCTTGACATGGTTGCCATTTTTGTAGACATCCATATCCGCCTGCCAGACGATTTTGTTCGGGTCCTGCATGGTTTTGTAATCGTGGTAAACCAGCTTGTAATCGCGGATCTGCATGGACTCCCCTGGCTGCAGGTGGGCTTCCTTTTCCGCATCAAATGCTTTACCCGTGAAGCCAACGAACATAACGACGATGCCGAAGTGTACGACATAACCGCCATATCGCCGCTTGTTCTTCAACAGAAGCCTGTACAGGGCCTGAAGGTAGTTTTCCGAGCTTGCCCGCATGCGGGAACGTGCACCCTTGTGGAATTCTGCGACAATGGTTGCGGTCACGAAAATCGCCAGCGTGAACGACACCAGTGCATAAAAATGCCGAATGCCGGCAAGCAGCATGATAACAAGTCCTGCAAGCGCAACGACAGTTGGCTTGAGAAAGATCTTTTTCAGGAGTTTGGCCGAAGTCTTTTTCCAGGCGAGCAACGGTCCGGCCCCGGTCAGAAACAGCAGAAACAGCCCTATGGGAATGGTGACTTTGTTAAAGAATGGCTCCGCAACAGTTACCTTCACGCCGCGGATCGCTTCTGTAACCATGGGGAAGATCGTGCCCCAGAAGACAGCAAAGAGTGCGCCTAAGAAGACGAGGTTATTGATAAGAAAGGCTGACTCTCGCGAAACCACCGAATCGAATTGATGTTTCGTTCTTAACTGCGGCAGCCTGTAAATCAGCAGCGCCGCAGAACCGCCGATGAGCAACGTTAGATAGCCAACAAACCACGGTCCGATATCTGAGCGAGCAAAAGAGTGAACGGATGAAACAACGCCGCTGCGAGTAATAAACGTTCCGAAAATGCAGAGAGTATAGGTTAACAGGATCAAAACCATGTTCCAGACGCGCAACATGTTCTTCTTTTCCTGAATCATCATCGAGTGGATAAAAGCAGTACCAACCAGCCATGGCATGAGCGCTGCGTTTTCCACCGGATCCCAGGCCCAGTAACCGCCCCAGCCAAGCTCCATGTAAGCCCATTTGCCGCCCAACAGCATGCCGATGCCAAGGAAAAACCACGGTACAAGCGTCCATCTCCTGATCGTGTGTAACCATTGACTATCCAATCTTCCTCTGAGAAGAGATGCAATGGCGAATGCGAATGGCACGCTAAAGCCAACGAAACCGAGATACAAAACCGGCGGGTGGATGGCCATGGCCGGATGCTGCAACAGCGGATTCAAACCGCGGCCATCCGGAGGCGCAAAGGGCGTACTGCCTGCGGGTTGCAAAACAGCGCTGATCACACGACCATCGGCCAGCGCCCACAGTTTCTCAAACGGTGGAGAGACGAACAGATTGAGCAAGATGAAGAACATCGTGCCCAGCATCAGCGTTGCCGTCACGTATGGCATCAAATCCCGGCTCTTGTCGCGGTTGAGATAGACAGCTAAAGCCGCATAGAGCGCAAGCAGCCAGCCCCAAAAAAGGAGCGAGCCTTTTTGGCCGCCCCAGAGCGCTGAAAAAACATAAAAAGTCGGCATTGCGCGGTTCGAATAGTTGGCCACATATTCATTGTGGAAATCGTGTGCCAGGATTTGCCGCCACAGCACCAGGACGCTCAACGTCAACAAAAATGCTACCATGTACAACGCATTTTGCCCCGACCGGACCAGATCGTCGCGATTTGACCGCGCGCCCCAGACTGAAGCAAAAATGGCATAAGCGGAGCACGCCAACGCCAACACGAGAATGAGATGTCCAATGTCTATCATATCAATAAGTACCTTCTGTGTTAAGGTGCTTGGACTGATCGTAATCCTTTACATTATATTGCTCTGTGGATTCATATTTCGATGGGCATTTGGCCATCAGCATCTCGGCCCTGAAATATCCTTCTTCCGTCATCCTCCCCTCGACAAGCACCTCGGCGCCATCTTTGAATGTATCCGGCGGTTCTTTGTCGTAGTGCACACGCAATTTGTGGCCATCTTCTTCGATCACAAAAAAGCGTTCAAGGCTATTGGGCTGAGGCTCTACAGAACCGGGCACCAGAAAGCCCTTGACACGCAAGCCTTTGGATAGCTCTGCGGCCGTAACGCTGTTCAGGTCCTCGATCTTCTTGTAGTACTGCATGTTCTCATTGAACCCCGAGATCGTGAGCCAGATCAACAGACTGGCGACAATGGTAAAGGCTATAGCGATCTTTGTTTTTTTCGCGGCCATTGCTAACTCCTTGCTACTCCTTGAAATTATGCGTCATCACTCTTGCCGGCTGGTAAGTTAACTCCTGAAAGCCGTTGTGTCCTGCAAGCATACTCTCGCAGTGTTTGGCAATACGGGTGGGCGACAAGCCCAGATTGTCAAGCAAGATCGAGCGTGACCCGTGCTCGACGAAGCTGTCCGGTAAGCCAAGATGGGTTAAGGTACCAAAACGAAAACGATTATTCAAGAGAAACTGACCGACCTGGCTGCCAAATCCACCGCTGAGCACATTCTCCTCGACTGTGATGAGATGTTCGTGTTTTTCAATTAGTTCGGGCAGCATGGCTTCATCTATAGGCTTGATGAACCGACAATTTACCACGGTTGCAGAAATGCCTTCTTTTTCCAGCAACTCGGCAGCTCTCAATGAATTTTCTACCATAGTTCCAACGCTTAACAACGCAACATTATTCCCCTCCCTGAGCATCTCCCAGGAGCCTATCGGAAGCGTCTCGAATTGATGGTCTGGGGACAAACGTATGCATGCATCTTTAGGATAACGAATTGCAAACGGGTTGCTGTTTTGCGCAAAAGCTGTATGCAACAGATTGCGCAGCTCATCGCCATCTTTGGGCGCCGCCACGATCAGTTCAGGAATGGTTGGCAGATATGACAGGTCGAATGCGCCGTGGTGTGTCGGACCGTCAGCGCCGCACAGTCCCGCACGGTCCAGAGCGAAGACCACAGGCAGATGTTGTATGGCGACATCATGGATGACGTGGTCGTACGCTCGCTGCAGAAAAGTTGAGTAGATAGCAGCGCAGGGCCGCATACCTTCTGCTGCCAGACCGGCGGCATAAGTGACGGCATGGCCTTCTGCAATCCCGACATCAAAGAATCTATCCGGCAGCTCAGCCTGATATTTAGACAGGCCCGTTCCTTCCGCCATCGCCGCAGTAATGGCAACGATTTTGTCATTCGTACGGCTCAATTCGAGCAATGCATCCGTAAAGACCTTATTGTACGTCGGAGGTTTTGGCGCCGCTTTCTCATCACCAGCCGACTGCTTGGCGGGCGGGGACACGGCATGAAACTTGACAGAGTCTTTTTCTGCATAGTCTACACCCTTTCCTTTCACAGTCAGGACGTGCAGCACTTTCGGACCACCCAGTTGCTTGAGATTCTGTAGGGTCGGGACTAACTCGCGCAAATCGTGGCCATCGATCGGGCCGAAATACCGAAACCCGAGCTCTTCAAAGAACATCCCGGGAACCATAAGATTCTTCAAACTCTCTTCCAGGCGACGCACAAACCTGCGTATCCGGCGCTTGCCCATAGGCATTTTGCCGGTCAGATTCCAGATTTCATTTTTTATGCGATTGTAATGTGGATGCGTGGTTACTTCTGTGAGATAGCGTGAGATGGCGCCAACATTTGGCGAGATCGACATCTGATTGTCGTTCAGCACGACGAGAATATCTTTGTTCAGGCTGCCTGCGTTGTTAAGCGCCTCATAGGCCAGTCCACCGGTCAACGCGCCATCACCAATAATGGCCACGACTTTGTTGTCTTTACCCTTTAAATCCCGTGCGGCTGCAAATCCCAGGGCGGCAGAGATAGAGGTGCTGGCATGGCCGGCGCCAAAATCATCGTACTCACTTTCAGTTCGCTTCAGGAAGCCGCTGATGCCTTTGTACTGGCGGATAGTCTTGAGGTCATCACACCTGCCCGTCAAGATTTTGTGTACGTAGCCCTGATGCCCGACATCCCAAATCAACTTGTCTCTGGGTGTATCGAACACATGATGCAACGCGGTCGTCAGTTCAACCACGCCCAGGCTTGGAGCAAAGTGACCGCCAACACTGGTAACTACTTCCACAAAAAAGTCACGGATTTCGGCACACAACTGTTCAAGCTCATCCACTGAGAGATGCTTCAACTGCTGGGGACCCCGAATGTTTTCCAAAATGGTGCTCATGCTCAACATCCTGTTTTGGTGATTAAGATTTCCCTTATCTATGCGTAACTGACGGCGCGAGTTTCCCTGATAACCGTCACTTTTATCTGTCCCGGATATTCAAGATCGGTGTGAATCTTCTCGGCGATGTCACTCGCCAGAAGGTTGGCCTGTGCATCACTCACTTTTTCAGGTTGCACGATAACCCGTACCTCGCGGCCGGCCGAAATAGCATAGGCTTTGCTTACCAGATCGAAGGAGTCGGCGACTTTTTCCAGACTTTCGATGCGACGAATGTAGCCATCCAGCGTATCGCGGCGTGCGCCCGGACGTGCACCGGAGATGGAATCCGCGCACGCAACGAGCACCGATATTAGCGAGGTTTGTGGCGCATCTTCATGGTGAGAGGCAATGGCGTTGATCACGACCGGACTCTCTTTGAACTTGTTGGCGATCTTAAGTCCGATTTCAACGTGCGTGCCCTCCTCTTCCTGGCTCATAGCCTTGCCGATATCATGTAGCAAACCGGCGCGCTTGGCCAATTTGACATCAAGCTTGAGTTCGGCTGCCATCGCACCTGTCAGGGTGGCGACTTCCTCGCAATGCTGCAGCACATTTTGACCGTAACTGCTGCGAAATTTCAAGCGCCCAAGGATGCGGATCAGGTCAGGGTGCATACGTCCGACGCCCACACGTGCAATGACTTCATTGCCAGCCCGCCAAATCAAGCGGTCGACTTCCTTCTCAGCGCTCCTGACCAGCTCCTCGATTTTTTGCGGGTGCACACGATTGTTGCTGATGATTTTCTCCAGTGCCAATCGCGCCACTTCGCGCCGCACCGGATCGAATGCTGACAGCACGACCGCTTCCGGTGTGTCATCCACGATAACCTTCACGCCGGTGGCCTGCTCAAACGCTTTTATATTCCGGCCGTCACGCCCGATAATCCTGCCCTTGAGGTCCTCAGACGGCAGCGGCACAACCGAAACCGTCGTTTCCACACAATGGTCGGCGGCATTCTTTTCTATCGCCATCGTAATGATTTTCTTAGCCTCGCGCGTGGCATTTTCTTTCGCCTTGTCGAGAAATTCTTTGTAAATCCTCGAAGCCTCCGATTTATACTCTCGCTTCAGATTCTTGAGTAACAATTCTTTCGCATCCTCCGGACTGACTTGTGATATGCGTGACAGGGCCAGGTTCTGCTCGTGAATGACGCGGTTCAGCTCCTCTTCCTTGGTTCTCAGAGCATCACGCTGCTCGACGACGTCGCGTTCCTGATACTTGAGGTTGCTTTCTTTTTGGTTAAAGTCATTCTCTTTGCGCAGCAAACGCTTCTCTTTTTCGACAAATTCGCGTTCGATTTTGTCCAGCTTCTTCTGGCGTGCTTTCAAACGTCCTTCCTGCTCATCACGCTGCTTGAACCATTGTTCCTTTGCTTTCAGAATAATCCGCTGCTTCACACGTTCCGCCTCCCGCTCCGCATTTGCCAGAATCTCCTTGACCTGCTTGTTCGCAGTTCTGACTTTGCTGCTCGCAACCAGGAACGAGCCCAGCCAGCCTAACCCGACGAGGACCAGAGCTGCCACTATATTTAAGACTAACGATGATGTTCCGATTTCCATTTTAATGACCTCACTCGCTTACCTGAAGGCTGCCAACAAGCCGCTTTTGACGTCCTGGCTCCTGTCCCTGTTCGCCTGACTGCAGGCGCTCACCGATGGCTTTCGCCATCACTTCCATATTTATCTTGACCTTGTTGCCTGCACACACCGGATTCGACCAGATGCACTCCACACCCTTGCAGTAATCAAGACGCAAGTCACACTCTTGCTGGCGCTGATATGTTGCCGAAGGTATCATGTTCTTAGTAACGTCCTCACGGACAAATTCAGTGTCTTGTGTTAAGTAATGCACTTCAACCAGCTTTTCCCACAGAAAGTTATGGGCATCAACCAATTGCTGGCTTGAAAATGTATCAAGCAGAGGCCGAATGCGCCGGCGCTGAAAAACAGCGGTAAGTAATTCGAGTTTTTGACTCGTCTTTAGTTGCGTGTCAACGCTCATTTCAGCAACTGCCTGTTTTTATTGACCACATAAT
The DNA here is from genome assembly GCA_964629935.1 of uncultured Calditrichaceae bacterium. GTDB lineage: Bacteria > Zhuqueibacterota > Zhuqueibacteria > Oceanimicrobiales > Oceanimicrobiaceae > CAZVSL01. The sequence goes on from CAZVSL010000013.1 coordinate 20,718, forward strand.
GCAACGCAATATACAGACTGGCGGCAGAAAAGTCAAGATCAAAGCCGCTATGTCCCGTTGTCGTTTTTCTAGCCTGAAAAAATTCACAAACCTCGCGTAATCTTGTGGCAAGGCCTCGCCAAACATGGCTTGTGGCGAAATGACCTTTGACGTGTGAAATTTTCAGTGAGCCTGCCTGCTCCGCTGTTGTTGAGCCGAGACTTATGTGAAGCGAATCCTTATGAATAAGTCGGGCTAGCTATAAAGGGATACCAACAGAAAAGTACAAAAACCTGGCGAATGTCTCGCCAATGAGAATCAATACTATAGTAGCATATAACATGCCGGTTGCGGATTGCGTTGACCGGATTTTAACCGCACTCCAAATCATGAGCCCGAAAACCAATGGCGCCAGCAAACCGATGCCAAATCTCAAGAGAAAGAGGATGCTGTCGAAATCCAGGCTTGTGAGCAGCCGCAGCGGGCTTGTGTGTAACTCAACATTCCAGTACAAAACAAGGCTAAGCACGACAAATACCATCCGCAGCAACACGGAAAACAGATAGACACGCGAGCTGTTCTTGAGCGGCGTCAGGCTAAGCTTGTGTTGTACCAGATACCAATGTCCCGTGATCATCGCTGCAAGTACTGAGCCGAGCAACAAGGTCGAGGCGATGCCATTCAATACGGCAAGTGCATGCTGACCAAACCCGACGGCAAAAGCTGGTTTGACCACGAGCGCGAATGAAGATATGCCGGCAAGGCCTGTGAGAAAACTCAGAGCCAAAAGCGTTCCGTGCAATTTCGGATGCATGACATTGTAGGCCAGAAGAAGGAGCACGGTCACGAGGAAAGACCAGTAGGTGAGCTGCGCCCAGACATCAACGCCTTGCTGGGTCACCGACCATGGTTGCCATTCGATTGGACCGAAAGGACTTACGAGCAAAGCCAGGCTAATAAGCCCGGCCGCCAAAAGCGTGTTCAGTCGAAAAAACAGCTTGCCAATTTCATTAAGGGAGATCAACAGAATGGTAAAAAGCAATCCGACGGAAAAATGTGTAAACAGGAAAAAGAAGACGTTTTTGAACATTTCCTAATTCAAAGTATCATCGAAACCGATGGAAGATATGTCTTTGATGGGAATTCTGTCCTTAAAACTCTCAAAGACTTTATGTGTGTGAGTTATCGACTGCTCTCCCAGCGTCCAGCAGAACAGTGTATCGGGAACCGGCGACTTAAAATCTACTGTGAAAAATCCCTTGGGATAAGCCCCGAGCTCCATTATTTCGCGTGACCATGTTTCGAGAATAGTTTCGCACCTGGAATCAAATTCCGCCTGGGCAGCGTCGGGAGTTGCATCTTTTTGCGAATCAAACGTCTGCTTCACTTCCTGCAGCAGCTTCGCGGCTCTCTCCGTGCTCCTTATTACTTCAGGCAGAATGGCATTTGCTTCTGCAAGCGTGAACTTGCGAAATCCGTCATCGCGATCATAAATGTTCATGATGACCTCCAGATTTTTTTCTTAGGCAAACGCAGGGATACCGGTTATCTCATTGCCCAGGATGAGCGTGTGGATTTCATGGGTGCCTTCGTAGGTAATGACAGTTTCGAGATTGCACAAATGGCGCATCGCCTGATAGTCATCCAAAATGCCGTTGGCGCCGAGAATCTGACGCGCAGCACGTGCGATCTGAAGCGCTTGAAATACATTATTGCGTTTGGCTAACGAGATCTGGCTCGCAGTTACTTTGCCTTGATCTTTTATTCGTCCCAATTGCAATACAAGAAGCTGCGCCTTGGTAATCTCAGTTAGCATGAAGGCCAGTCTTTCCTGCACCAACTGATGCGAGGCAATGGGCTTGCCGTCAAACTGCACGCGTCCCCTGGCATAGTTCAGAGCTTCATCGTAACATGCCATTGCGGAGCCCACAGCTCCCCACGCGATGCCAAAGCGCGCCTGACTCAGGCATTGCAACGCGTTCTTCAGGCTGGTCGTACCGGGGAGAAGATTTACTTCCGGAATCACGCAATTATCGAACAAAAGCTCGGCTGTATCGGAAGCGCGCAGCGAGAGCTTGCCGTGCATGGCTTTTGCTTCAAAGCCTGTTGTATTTGTTTCTACCAGAAAACCACGGATTCCATCGTCTGTCTTTGCCCAAACCACAGCGATATCGGCAAGAGTGCCATTGGTAATCCACATTTTACTGCCGTTCAGGCGCCAGCCGTCACCTGTCTTCTCGGCGCGGGTTCGCATGCCGCCCGGATTGCTGCCGAAATCAGGCTCGGTCAATCCGAAACAGCCAACAGCTTCTCCGGAGGCGAGCTTCGGCAGCCACGCCTGTTTCTGGTCTTCAGACCCGAAAGCGTGGATGGGATACATCACCAGGCTGCCCTGCACCGACACAAAACTGCGCAAGCCGCTGTCGCCGCGCTCCAGTTCCTGGTTGATCAGGCCATAGGCGACGTTGTTGAGGCCAGCGCAGCCATAGCCGCTGAGGTTGGAGCCAAGCAAACCGAGCTCGCCAATCTTAGGGATGAGCTGAGAGGGGAACTGGCCTTGCCGGTAAGCCTCTCTGATAACCGGCATGAACTCGCTATCGACAAAATCGCGCACAGTGTCGCGCACCATGCGCTCCTCGTCAGAAAGCAGCGGTTCAATGTTGTAGAAATCCAGGCCTTTGAACTTAGGCATGATCGAGGCTCCTAACTTGTGGTTGATGGTGTTGAACGATTGCTTCACCAAAAAGCGTATTCGCGGTCGCGCCGGTGATACGCAGCGGGATGACATCGCCTCTGTCGAAATCGCCGGCGTCGAAGATCACGACTCTGCTGCCATCAGTGCGTCCCATCCACTCCGCCGCATTCTTTTTGCTTTTCCCTTCCACCAGAACCTCGTGAATCTTACCGACATCGGCGCGATTGCGTTGCAATGAGTGTCTTTTCTGCAGTTCGTTAACCATGACAATGCGCTCGGTTTTCTTTTCCTCAGGGACATCATCGGGATATTTACGGTGGGCGATGGTGTTTTTCCGTTCCGAATATTTGAACATGAATGCCGCATCGAACTCGACATCCCGCATGACCTCGAGCGTATCGTTGAATTCCTCATCCGTCTCGGTGGGAAAGCCGACGATGATATCGGTTGTCAGCACGACTTCAGGAACAGTCCGGCGGATTTTCTCCACCAGGGCCAGAAAGCTTTCCTTCGTATAGGTCCGCGCCATCATCTGCAAGACGCGATTATTGCCGGCTTGCAGGGGCAAATGGATGTGGTTGCAGATCTTTGGATTGTCGCGCATAACGTGCAAGAATTTCTCCGGGAAATCTTTCGGATGTGGCGAGGTAAAGCGGACTCGTTCAATGCCGTCAACGCCAGCCACGCCGGCCATTAAGTCGGCGAAATCCGCGCCGTTAGAGCGGTATGAGTTGACATTTTGCCCCAGCAACGTTACTTGCTTGAAACCCTCTCGCGCCAGATGCTCAGTTTCGGCGACCACGCTTTCATACGTGCGGCTGCGTTCCCGACCACGCGTATACGGCACCACGCAGAATGTGCAAAAATTATCGCAGCCGCGCATCACAGCGATCCAGGCATTGACCCCAGGTACGCGCTGCGGATAGACATCGCTGTAATCTTCGAACTCAGACAGCGAGAAATCGCATTCCTTATCGCTGCCTGCCATGACCGATTCGATCATGTCCGGCAGGCGTTTATAGCTGTCCGGGCCGGCGAATATATCAACCAATTCCTCGTTGCGGTCCAGGTTGCCGCGCAGGTTTTGCGACATGCAGCCGAGCAGCCCGACGACAAGCTTGCGGTTCGTGCGCCGCAGATGCTTCAAATCGCCGAGACGCGCATAGATCTTGGAATGCGCGTTTTCACGAATGGCGCAGGTGTTCATGAAGATAACATCCGCCTCCGCCTGTGAATGCGTGAATTCATAGTCATGAGCGCGCAGGATGCTTTTGACCAGCTCGCTGTCATATTCGTTCATCTGGCAGCCGTAGGTCTCGATATAGACTTTTTTCCTTACTGTGATGTTTTCCATAACTCCGTTTTTGGTTGTATCCATTGCCCGCCTCATACTATCTCTCCAAGCGCAAGGTCGTGCTCATCAACTGCCTTGATATGCACGTCGACAAATTTATTGGCCAGGTCCATATCAGACAGCGTCGCGGTCTTGATGTAGTTATCCGTAAATCCCTGAAACAGACCCGCATCGTTGCGCTCTTCCATCAGAACGCTGACCTGTTTTCCTATGGCATCCTGGAGAAACATGCGCTTCTTGCGTTGTGACAGCTCACGCAAAAGGCGGCTGCGACGCTTCTTTACCTTGCTGTTCACTTTGTCCGTCATTTTTACAGCAGGCGTGCCGCCGCGTTCAGAAAAGGTGAAAACATGAAAATATGCGAAAGGCAGCTCGGCCAGTAAACTACGCATGGCGTCGAATCGTTCCTGGTCTTCACCGGGAAATCCGACCATCACATCCGTTCCGAGGCAGACATCCGGCACCGTCTTCTGCACCATCTCAAGAAAATCGACATACTCGCGTCGGGTATACAACCGGCGCATTCTTGATAAGATTGTATCATCCGCGTGTTGCAGCGGGATATGGAAATGGTTGCACAGTTTCTCCGATTCAGCCATGTGCCACACCAGCTCCTGCGGGATGGTGGTTGGCTCGATAGAGCTGATACGGATGCGTTCCAGGCCGTCGATCTTTTCCAGCATACGGATGACATCGAGCAGCGTCTTGCCCTCGAATTGGTAGGTGCCGATATTGACGCCGCTCAACACCAGCTCCTTGTGACCACGCTCCACCAATTGCATCGCCTCGCGCTGAATATCCCAGAACGCGCGGCTGCGCGCCCGACCGCGGGCAAACGGTATGATGCAGAAAGTGCACATAAAATCACATCCGTCCTGAACCTTGAGGTTGGCGCGGGTAGCATGTTCATAGTTGCCGATAGAGTTGATTGTAAACGGCGTATTGCTGATGCGCTGTTTGCGCACCACAGTCTCGGGCAACTTGTGCGGCACGTCGATGAATTGCGAGACGCGCATCTTTTCTTCGGTACCAACCACGAGGTCGACGCCGTCGATTTGTCGCAAGGCTTCGGCGCCGATTTGGGCATAGCAGCCAACCACGGCAACGAACGCGTCGGGCGAACGCCGCAACACCTGTCGTACCAACTGCCGGCATTTGGCATCCGCCTGCTCCGTCACCGTGCAGGTGTTGATCACGCACAGATCCGTCGGCTGGCCATGGTCGACGATTTCATACCCCTTCTCCCGAAACGAATTACTGATCAGGGAAGTCTCTGCCTGGTTCAGGCGGCAGCCCAGCGTATAAAATGAAGCGCGATAGCCGTTTGATTGATTTTGTTTTGCGTTCGCTCTCATCACATCATCAGTTCCGAAATTCATTGTCTATACTTGCAACATCAGCTCGCGGTTCAGAAATGCCAAATAATCTCCGTGCTGAATGCGCCGCTGTCTGGCAATGCGGCGGGCATAGAGATAAACCCAGGCGTGCACTTGCTCGCCATTCTGCAAGGACACAGGCGTCCACGCACGCCTGAACAGCGGCGGCATGCGATTGCATCCCTCGTAAGCATCCAGAAAGCTTAAGACGAGCTGCGGTTCACCCAGCTCATAAAGCTCGCCCACAAGCCAGTCATCCGGCTGGTCCGAGGGCACGGCGGCAGGATACATACCCAGGTCATACAAGACGCCGTTAAAGGCGGCGGCGGCGATAAACCGGCTGTGTGCCGTCAACAAATGGCGGGCGCTGTTTTCACGGCCACGGCGCAACGAGCCATAAACAAAGAGATATTCGTGACGTCGGTTTACAGAATCACTCATGATGATTCAATCATTCAGGAATCCAGAATTTCCAGAGGCGAGCAGAGCCTGCCGTCTGCCTGCTCCACCAGCAGGCGTTCGCGCCGCGTATGGAAATGCTCGATCGGCGCCTCGCTGCCGTAGATTTCTTTTAGCACGATCTCGGGCCGTACACTTCCCCGGTTGCCGGTCACGACCAGTAGCCGAAGCTGAAGGGGCACATTTGTATTCAACACCTCGAGATTGCGGATGAGCGGTTTGATGTCAAGAACGCGCTTTTTGCCTTTGGTGATTTTTTCCACCTCGATTTGTTCACGTGCAAGAAATCTTTCTACCAGCTCATAATGTGTGGCGGTTGTATCCCGGCCGTTGCGTGTGACTTT
>CAZVSL010000014.1:0-1903 GCA_964629935.1 uncultured Calditrichaceae bacterium
ATAGTGCCCTGATATATGAATTTTTCAGTTAGCTCCGCTGTTGTTGAGCGGAGACATTCCGTGCACAAAGCGCATTCTTATGAACAAGTCGGTCTAATTATTCCTCGCGCAGAGCACGCGAAACCCGCAAACAACGCATCATTGCGCGTTCTGCCATCCCTGCGTGAAACTATTTTTTTGATGGACTTGTGAATCGATTTCTTTCAATCGATGGATTTTCATGAATTTCATTAAATGGAACTTGACAACAGTGACTGAGTTGTCAAAAGATACAAACAAATCAAGTATAAAAAGAAAGGAATGGAGTATTATGATTCAGTTCAGGCTTTTCTTTGAAAATGTCTTGACACCGGGCTTAACGGCTGCTGTCATGCTGATTGGAATCATCAGTGTGCGGGCCCAGGATCAGCGTTCGGATAAATCGGAAGCCGCGTTTCAGGTCGGCGTCTATGATTTGGAAGAGGCTTTTCAAGCACATCCTGCCCAAGCGGAGTTGACGAAAGCCCTGGGAATGACCCAGACCCGTATGCAGGCGGCGGAGCAGGCAGGCGACCAGCAGAAGGTACAGCAAGTTCAACAGCAGTATGAGCAGACTCGTGGTCAAATCATCGGCAAGTTCGAAGAGGATGTGGCTGATGCTATGCCCGCAGCGGCTGAGGCTGCAGGCGTCAAGGTTGCCGTGTCGCAAGTGACTTACACAGCGGCAGGAGTGGAGACCAGGGACATCACGTCCCAGTTGATCAAATCCTTCAACAAGGAGCTTAATGATGTACCGGTTGAAGTAGATGAAGGAAAGACGGCCTCTCTCGAGATCGGAACCTACGATGTCGAAGAGGCTTTTCAGGCACATCCGGCACAGGAGGAGTTGTCACAAGCCCTGGGAATGGCCCAGGCCCGCATGCAACAGGCGCAGCAAGAAGGCGACCAGCAGAAAATGCAACAGGTCCAACAGCAATATGAGGAGACCCATGGTCAGGTCATCGGCAAGTTCGAGGAAGATGTTGCTGATGCCATGCCCGTAGCGGCTGAGGCCGCCGGCGTTAAAGTTGCCGCCCAGAAAGTGGTCTACGCAGCCTCGGAAGTGCAGAGCAAAGATATCACGCCCCAGTTGATCAAAGCCTTGAACGGGAATTGATGCAAAGGAATGTGGCGCCAGGTAGTGCCGGCCCGTCATGCTAATGCAATAGCCTGCATTATTCATGAATTCGCCCTTTTGAGCCTGATGCTGAAGCTGAAGCATTAGGCTCAATCCATGCAAGACGGCTAAAGCTGCCTTCAGGCGGGTTCAACTATTTGTGGCCGCAGTGGCCCAAAAGGCGATTTATGAATTTTGCAGGTTAACTTATCGCATGATTCCGGTCAAGAATTCCGAATATTCTGACCCTGGCCAGAGGGCCACGACACCCAAAAATCTCAACCCGAAAACTTCAGGAAGATAGCGAAATAGTGAGCATTCAAAGTCAACCAGGCGTGCGCCTTGTCGTACCTTTTGCCATCCTCAATACTGCCGCCAAGTTTCGTGCTGTTTTGATAGCCGTATATCTGGTAGCGGCCCTGGGCATCTATGTAGCCGTCATTTTGATCGGACCGATCAAAGCCAGCCACCACACCATCGATAAGTGGTTGATAAAGCAACGCAGCCTGTTGCAGGGTTCCCAAGAGCTTCATATCCTTGCCATCGACCGTGACATGATTCCGGAGGTCGAGAAGGATTTGACCGGGGACAAAAGACCACGCGCGCAGCCTTGCATTCTCGCAATATAGCCCCGGAGCATTCACCGCGTTTTGGGTAATCATTTCGTTGACACTTACTATCGCAAGTTTCTGGAAATCTGTATTCGTCACCGCTACATCACGGTCAGCACAGCCGTTGCCCTGCTGCTGGTGGTCGGCGGTTATGGCT
>CAZVSL010000014.1:1913-26685 GCA_964629935.1 uncultured Calditrichaceae bacterium
ACAGCGACCACATGGGCATGATCATGATGCCTGAAGTGTCAGCCGACGAAATTGAAGCCGGCATCACTTTGCCAGTTGGCACAACCATTGACCAGGCTGCGAAAGTCGCCAACGAAGTCACAGCCTCAACGCAACGTATGTTCGAAGAGCACGAACTGTACCGCGTTGCCGAAGGCATCAAAACCAACGTGCGCGGCCAGAACTTCATCGACGTTGAGATCGTCATGAAGCCGCCGGACCACCGTGATATGACTGCCGCTGAAGTCATCACGCTCTGGCGCGATGAAATTGGCGATCTTACCGGCGTCGACCAGATTACTTTTGAAGCAGAGCGTGGTCCCGGCGGCTGGCAACAGGATATCAGCGTGGATTTGAGCCACACCAACATCGATGTGCTGGAGAAAGCCAGCCAGGCGTTTTTCCAGCGGGTCGAGACCTTTGAAACCACGCGCGATGTGAACGACAACTATGACAAAGGCAAAGCTCCGTTCGATTTCAAACTGCGACCTGAAGGCCGCAATCTCGGCCTGACTTCCACCGAAGTTGGGCAGCAGGTGCGTGATGCTTTTTACGGTGCGCTCGCCATGCGTCAGCTCCGCGGTACCAATGAGATCGAAGTACGGGTTAAGCTGCCAAGAGAGGAACGCAAGGACATCTACCATCTCGAAGATTTTGTCGTGCGCAACGATGCTGACGTGGAAATCCCTCTGCTGGACGTTGTGCGCGTGGAGCGCGGAGAAGCCTTTACTACGATACGATTAACCGCCGCGACGGCCGGCGGGTGGTGACCGTCAGCATGGACGTGGAACCCAAGCGCGCGATCGGGCAGGTGATACAATCAATAAATCAGGAAGTGCTGCCGCAACTGCGCGCCGACTTCCCGGGTATTACCTGGAGTTTTCAGGGCAGCCAGGCTGAAATGCGCGAATCTGCCCAGGCCCTGTGGGGAGGGTTTGCTCTGGCCATGGCGGTTATCTATGCTTTGCTGGCCGTTGCATTTGGCAGCTACACGCAGCCCTTGATTGTCATGTTCGCCTTTCCCTTCGGAATCGTTGGCGCCGTCATTGGCCATATTCTGCTGGGCTATGATTTGTCTCTCATCAGTCTGATGGGCGTCATCGCGCTCTCAGGTGTGGTAGTGAACGATTCACTGATCATGATCGATTTTGCCATTCTCGAAACCTCGCGCCTGGCTTATTATCTCATCCCCATGGCTATATCACTGGGCTTCGGAATCGTCTTCGCGACTTCGATAATTTTGGTGCTGTTGCCGTGTTTGTACATGATCTTGGAGGATGTGGTTTCTTTGATGACAGGTAGCAGTGAAGTCGCAGCGTGAAAGAAGATTGTCGGGTTGTGAAAGATAGACAGTGCTTCTTTGCAATCCCAAAGTAGATAAATTCAATTCAGCTTAAATCTCACTTTAAAAAACGAGAGGAAGGAAACATGGTTAAACTCAACTTATCTTTTTCTGTTTTCCTTTTTGTGATTTTCCTAATTGGTTGCACCCAACCGAATAGCGAAAACACTGGTAATCTTGACCAGGAACTGATGACTGAGGTGATGACCAAAGAACGACAACAATCTATAATTCCCGCGGAAGCCCTGAATGATTTGATGATAGGTAACGAACGCTACACGAAAAACAACCTACAACCTCGTGGGTGCTTACTACAGTTTGCAGGACGGAAAAGTGCATCTGATTAAGCAATAGAATTAGCAAAACGCATACGGACCTACTTGGCTGGACAGCACATCAATTTCATCGTGATAGATTGCCCGGGGAGCACGGCTTCCGACTCCGCCCCGGGCAATTGCACAACTTCCTCGACAAGCTACTCATATCAGTCTGGAGCAGGGACAGTTTTCTGTTTCCGAGACCCCCATCCGAGAACCAACAATATTCCATCCCTGCCATCATGACAGATTGACACCCATTGCTGCCGTGACAACATTGCATTCCCTCTGCCATTTGACATAGCCTCAGAGTACTTTTGACAGAGATAGAGTTGGATATCTCTATTAGTATAAGTGTTTGAAATTAATAAAGTAAGGCGAACCGAGCCAAACGGCACAAGATTTGATGCGGACGTAAACTGTAACGAGCTCCGGTAAACACAAACACGAGCGTCAAAGTCTTAATGATCAATAAACCTAAGGAGGTGTTCTGTTATGGCTCTGACAAAACGTTCTCCCGAGACGTCCGCGGTTGACCGTCAGTGGAATGTCATGGATCGCATGTTTGATGAGATGTGGCGTGCGCCATTCAGGTCCCTTTTGCGTGCGCCATTCCTGGGTGATATGGGTGACACGAACTTGTTTGGCTGGCATCTTCCTGCCGATATTGAGGAAAACAGTGACAGGTTCGTCGTTCGGATGGATTTGCCGGGCGTCAGCAAGAAGGATATCCACGTCAGCATCGACAATAACGTTCTGACTATTCATGGCGAGCGCAAACGTGAAGGTTCGGACAAGGATGAAGACTACCGGGTGCAGGAGCGGTTTTATGGTAAGTTCGAGCGCTCATTTATGTTGCCAAAGACCGTTGACAGCGATTCGGTGCAGGCAGAATTCAAAGACGGCGTTCTGACCATCAATATCACCAAGCATGAGCAGTCACGTACCAGGGAGATCGAAATTCGGTAATGGCTGCCGGCTACTCCGGAAACAGGTGGTGCAGCCGATAGCTTTGGTCACGTTCAATAGCGTGTGATGTGTTAACAGGGAAGCTCTTTGGTGGGCGATAGAGCCACGCCAAAGAGCTTTTTTTGTAGCTCCCGGCGGCGTGTTTGCACTTGTCTTTGCCATTATTTAACTTGAAGCTTCTCAGCCGGGAACAGGATGCTGCCTCAGATCGTGAGGAATAAAGCTTTTTCGGCATGTCGTTCTTGGAAGTTCGAATCATGAGTATGACGCAAAACAGGAGGCACTGACATGGCGAAGAATTACTATGTTATTCTTGGAATTGCGTCAGATGCAAGTCAAGAACAAATCAAATCCGCATACCGACAGTTGGTCAAGGAATTGCATCCGGACCATTATGGTGAAGACAGCCAACCTTTCCGTGAAATTCAGGAGGCCTATTCCGTGTTGAGCGATCCGGAACGCAGGCGGACGTACGATCGCGAGCGCGAACAAGCAGCCCAGCCAGGTTCGCGTCAGCACAATTGGCGCCAAACCGGCAGGAGTCCCATTGAACCTATTGACGCACGTCAACACGCTGTGGAAGCCATTTTCGACCGTTTTTTTGGAGGCGCGACATTTTTTGATGAATTCATGGGTCGTATGCACGGGAATCGGCGTGTCGGCCTGCGAGTTGATGTTTCGCTGACTGCTGCTCAGGCGCACAAGGGTGGAGAGGTAGGACTGAACGTTCCGGTGGACGTGCGTTGCCCCACATGCCAGGGCTATGGCGGCGGTTTTTTCATGCAATGTCTGCGTTGCGGTGGTCATGGTGTGCTCCAGGCTGAGCTGCCTGTCACGGTTTCCTATCCGTCCGGCATGTCGCGGAACTATGTGACGCAAGTCTCAGTAGCACCTGGAGTTGATTTGACAATCTATTTCAGAGTAGATGACTGACGTTCGCAAAAGACTCGCCGCACTGGACCGAACCCTCGACGATTGCCGCAGACTGTTGATCCTGCCGCACAACTATCCCGATCCCGATGCCATTGCCAGCGCCTTGTTGTTATCCCACCTTGTGCGCAAACGCTATGGCATAAGCACCCGCATCGCCTATGGCGGCCATATCCATCGCGCGGAAAACCGCGCCATGGTGCAACAGCTCGAAATCAAAATGACGCAAGTTGCCGGGCTACAATGGAGCCGCTATCCCCAGATCGCCATGGTGGATACCCAACCGGCTTTTGGCAACCACAGCCTGCCCGCAGATGTGAAACCCCATGTCGTATTTGACCACCATGCAAAAAAGGGAGCCGTCGGGGCAGCTTTCGAAGATATTCGCCCCAACTATGGCGCAACCACAACCTTGTTGCTGGAATACCTGGAAGCTGCCGGCGTGGAAATCACAGTCGACCTGGCAACAGCGGTCATCTTTGCCATTCGCACCGAGACTCAGGAGTTGGGCAGAGAGACCTCGCGTGATGACATAAAGAGCTATGTGAATCTCTATCCCAGGGCCAACAAGAGAAAACTGGCCCGCATCATCAATCCGAATCTTCCCAGAACGTATTTTCGATTGCTGCAATCGGCGCTTCAAAATGCCCGCGTCTTCCGAAACTTGATCCATGTTCACCTCAAGCAAGTGGATTCGCCCGAATTCGTGTCGCAGATTGCCGATCTCTTGCTGCGGCATGAGCGGATCACATGGTCGATAGTTACCGGGCGCTATGATGGGCAACTCTTTGTTTCCCTGCGGACAAGCCATACGAACGCAAACGCCGGCAAGTTGTTGAAACAGTTAATTGGCAAGATGGGTTCAGCAGGCGGCCACACTACCATGGCCGGCGGACAAGTCCCATATCACGATGGCAAGAATGGTGAATGGGAGAAGCTAGAAATGGAAACCATTGCCCGATTTCTGAAGAAGTTCCGATTTGAAAAGGAGGTTGATTGGAAGCCGATGTTGCCGCCGCCGGAATCATAAAATCGAAAGTGCATTGAGATACAGTCTTGCATCACCAGAGCGCAACCCGTCTGGCACCGCCACGCTTTTCTGCCTGATCCCGATTACAGGCTGAATAGTGCACATCTGGTACACTTTTCTGCTTTAGAACCCTCGTGATCCAGCTTGCCCATCATACTATAACTAATTAACTTATCAATCATCACCGCTACCGCTTTGACACGCTCCGGAGTGCGACCATCGCTGTCCGGTGTACGATCTCTTCATAGTCTGGATTGGAGTTCGACTCCGATGCGTACCAATACTACACACACACGAATTCTTCCAGCGGCTCCGTGCCTGATTTAGCCGCCTGATATGACTTCACTAAGTCTTTGATTAGATTAGACATAATTCAAAGCCATCTCAATCGTTTACGAAACTGTGATTGGCGGCATATCTGTTGCAATTACATTGTGCATAGCGATTGACGCATGGCGTAACATACAAATTTACCGAAGTAGTATTACTCCCAATATAATATAATGACGGTGTGATAATGGATTTGAATTTGATAAAACAGCTCAAGAAACCCGCTGACACAAAGATCGTCTTGCTGGTCCTGGATGGCCTTGGCGGCATTCCCGTGGACAAGAATGGGGCCACCGAGCTGGAAGCCGCCAGTACACCCAATTTGGACAAACTTGCAGCGGATAGCATTTGCGGTCTGCAGCAGCCTGTAGCCACAGGAATCACACCCGGCAGCGGCCCGGGCCATTTGTCGCTTTTTGGCTACGATCCGCTTGCTTATCAGGTCGGTCGGGGCGTGCTATCAGCCCTGGGCATCGATTTCGATCTCAGCACTGAAGATGTGGCAGCCCGCGGCAACTTCTGCACTCTCGAGGCCGATGGAACGGTCATGGACCGCCGGGCCGGGCGGATCAGCACAGAAAAGAACAAAGAGCTTTGCCAACTGCTCGCTCAGATTGAGTTGCCTGACGCCGGCCTATTTGTTGAACCTGTAAAGGAACATCGTTTTCTCCTTGTCCTGAGAGCTGAAGAGCTGGCTGATGGAATCTCCGACACAGACCCGCAGGAGACAGGCAAGGCCCCCATCACTGCTAAAGCGACAGCGGGACAGGCTCAAAAGGCCGCGGCCATAGTAAATAAATTTGTGCAGCAAGCACAGCAAATTCTATCAGAACACCACCCGGCCAACATGATTTTATTGCGTGGTTTTTCAAAGAAGCCCGATTGGCCGACAATGAAGGAAGCCTATGGCTTAAAGGCCGCAGCAATTGCCGCATACCCGATGTACAAGGGCGTTTCCAGGCTGCTGGGAATGCAGTCACTGGAAACGGGCGACAAGATCGAAGAAGAGTTTGATACTCTGGAGCAGAACTGGGCTGATCATGATTATTTCTATGTTCACATAAAGCGCATCGATAGCGCTGGCGAAGATGGCGACGCCGCACAAAAGCAGAAGCTCATCGAAGAAGTGGACCAGCAGTTACCCCGTCTTATGAATTTGAATCCGGATGTCATCATGGTCACGGGCGACCATTCGACGCCGTCACGCATGCGCTCTCACAGTTGGCATCCGGTGCCGGTGCTGCTCTGGTCTGAATATTGTCGCCCGGATTCCGTTTCATCTTTTGATGAAAGAAGCTGCGTGGGGGGTGGGCTCGGGCCCCGTTTTGCAGGAGCAGACCTGATGCCCCTTGCCATGGCGCACGCTGTGCGATTAGAGAAGTTTGGCGCATGAATCGTATCGACTCAAAAAGGAGGATTACCATGAAATCACGTACAATGATTCTCAGCACCGCTTTGCCCGTGCTATTGCTGTTCATGTTCAGCGCCTGTGCTGAACAGGAGCCGGAAGGATTCACTCAGCAGAAGCTGGACCTCCGGCAGAAGATCGATGAGACCATTCTCGACATCGATCAGGAGCTGGAGGAACTGCACAAAAGCATAGCCCTGGCTGAAACTACGGGAGACACCACCCGAATCAAGGCCGTAGAAAATAACATCAACAAGCTGAAAGCAGCCCGCGAAAAACTGTTGACAAGACTATCTGCGCTGGAAGAAGTCGCGCAGCAGGATTGGCTGGCATTTGAGCAAGAAACAAAACAGGTGCTGACGGAAGCGGAGCGCAAGCTGATGGCCGCGGAAGTCAAACCTGAACAGCCAGAGCCCACACCGCTTCCGTATTGACACACGAAGCAGGCCCGGCGAAGGGATGAGGCTGCCAGGTCAAATCTCTCATCGGCGTTGGGCCAATGCCGGTATCAACTTGAGATTGGATGTTTGAACTCTGTCACGGCAGGCCGTGGCCCGCGTCATGGGGGCTATTCCCGGAATTTTCCGGGACCTGTCTATGAATGCTCTGCGCTTTCACCCCCCGGCATTTGGCAGCAGGGGCTGATGATATAGGGACATATTATTAGCCCCGTTTTTAGCAGCGGAGAAGTCGAGCTTAAAACGATTTGTAGCTTGGTGCGTCTGGTTATACGCCCGCCCTGGGATCGGTGTGTAATTCAAGCACCGACTACCCACACCGGCTATCAGCTTGCCATATTTGCCTGATTCATAGCTACAAAAAATCACTTACTATCCCACATTCCCACATTTTCAATCCGCTGTTAAGATAAGGGCTCAATCGCAATTCGGAACGTGCTTCAAGAAGCAAAAAAGTCTAAGTACTCGTAGAATTATTGGCACAGAACGAATACAAGCTTCGCTCAAATGTACTGTTTTTGACTCTTGTATGCACTTCACTAAACACATCTTTCCTGAGGCAAGCTGGCAGAAAAATGAAAGACAGAAAGGTGTTAAGGATCTGATTTTCATTTATGAGGTCATTGCAGCAGAAGTTAAGGACAAAAGTATTGATTAGATCAGACATTCCCACTTTCCAGGAAAAGCCGACCGTCAAACCAAAATATTTATTGCATCTTTACAGCGATTGAGATATATTAGAAGCTGTAGTTCCTGAAGCAACGTTGGTCTGAGAAGACCAAATAAAATCGGGCCCTTAGCTCAGTCGGTTAGAGCAGCGGACTCATAATCCGTAGGTCCGGGGTTCGAGTCCCTGAGGGCCCACTAATTTATGGAAGCCAGGTTTGGCTTCCATTTTTTTTGGCGTTTCAGCGGTGGGCTTGGCCAGGCCATCGTCTGGCCGGAATCGGCTGCGACCGTGCACGCATGGCTCATCGCGGAACGCATTCAGGACCTACTGCGTAATCTATCCTCCACATCATTGATCCCATGCGCCAGCGCTTCTTTTTTGAGGCGGTTCAACTTGTGCAAACCATTCTTTTGCTCCGCTGCCCACTCTGTGGCAAAGGCGCCGGTGCCAATATGCTCCAGGTTCTGCCTCACAATCTCCCAAAAACTTTCAGGCAGGATATTTTGTTTGCGCGTCAACGTGCCGTACTGGCTGGTGCGGGAGTGAAAATCAACCTGCCTGAACAGGCCGACATCCGCCATTTTCTGAAACACGGCCGAAGGGTCGCCCGAGGCATAGAGCTCGCTGAGTACGGCTTCGGGCTGGTAGCCGCGTTCTGTGAGAAGCTCGAAGGAGGTAGTGAGTAAGCTCAGAATTGCCGGCCACACCACCTGCTCGGAATACAAATCCAGCTCCGTTTCTTCGGCAAAAGTTGTTGCCAGCGCGCCGGCACGAGTGGCGCCGATGCCTTTTGCCAGCGCCAGTACGGTAGACCAGGCGTTACCCGTGGCGTCTTGTTCGACTGCCACGAATGCCGGGGCGCCGGCGCCGGTAAGAAATCGCTCGCGTACAGCTACGCCGATCATGCGCGGCGCAAGCAAAACCACGTCCACGTTTGCCGGAGGGGAAAGGGTCCTGAAACGAATGCTGTAGCCATGCGCAAACACCAGCGTGTTTGCCGGGCTCAGCCCTGGCAGGATGTCCCGACTGAAAACTTCCGGCTGAATTTCATCCGGCAGGAGCAGGAATATGATATCCGCGCTCTTTGCAGCCTCAGAGATCTCCAGCGTCGTGAAGCCATCAGCGCGGGCCCGCTGTGCATTCTCGTCCTCCTGATTGCCGATGATTACTTCCACACCGCTGTCCCGGAGGTTCAGCGCCTGTGAGCTGCCCTGGTTGCCATAGCCAATAATTGCCACACACTTATCGCGGAGTTGTGACAAATCGATATCGTCATCATAATAAATTTTTGTCATCGCGTCGTAGCCTTATCTTGATTTGTGAATCGTAAAACGGAAATCATATTCCCTTATACCTTATACCCTATACCGTATACATCTATACCCGCGCACCTCACTGCAGCACCGTCATCTTCCTGGAAGCAGTCCACACGCGACCGTTTGTCGTCACGCGCAGGTGCGTGATGTAGACGCCGCTGGTTACCCTTGCGCCCGTGTTGCTGTCGCCGTGCCAGGTCAACGTATGTTGTCCGGATGGCAGGTTGGCGTGTTGCAGTGTGCGAACTAACTGTCCGGTAATATTGTAGATACCGAGATCAACTGTTCCTGGTGTTGGCAATAGAAAGGTGATATTGGTTGCAGGATTAAACGGATTTGGATAATTCTGTAGCAAACCAAATCCGTCCGGGGTTGCATCCTGACCGCTTTTGCGCACGCTGGTGGGATCGGGTTTGCCGTCGGCAGACTTGAGCGCTTCGATCGCGCCAGCCATAAAAACGAGTGGAGCATTCCAGTTGATGGCGATTTCGTTGGAGGCGTAACTGCACCAGTCGTCGAGATAGGAGCGCGCCCTTTCGGTTCCGAGATAGCCGCTGCAGCCATCCTGCCGTCCGGGATTGGGCCCGCCCACCAGCAAGCCCGGAACTGGCTCGGCCACGCCGTCAGATTCAGACTGACGGTGGTGCGGGTGCATGGGCGAGTTGTCGCCAAACCCGGTGACAAAGCAATATCCGGTGGCATTTCGGCCCAACAGATAGTCCAGATTTTGTATCGCCGCATGGAGGAAAGCGGCGTCTCTGGTCACTTTGTGGGCCAGGATCAAGGCCATGCCCTGGTTAGCTGCCACGCCATTGCTGCCCCAAACAAAGTCGTCGTTTCTCCTGCCCATCGCAACGTGATAAGGTGAGGTGTTAACCTCATTGCGTAAGGATTCGGCCAGGTTCACCACTGCCGAAACCACGGCTGAGGTGTCGATAGCTTCGGCAAGCTCGGTGCGATGCAATGCCAAAGCATACAGCCCCAGGGCCTGGACGCCGCCCCACCAGGGCACGCCGGCGGCGCCAGAAAGCGGATTGTGCGCCGCCAGGAAGCTGTCGGCGCCGGTGGCGATAAACAACTCTGCCGCTGCCCACTGGAACTCGTCGGAGAAATTGCCGCCGTCATCATAGGCGCCGGTAACGACGTCCGGATCGTAGAAGAGATTCATTGCGTCCTGAGCATAGCGTACGTTGGAATTCCGGCGCGCCCAATTCCAGGCATCTAATGCCGCAGTCAAACAAGTATCAGCAAAGGCCGGCATTTCGGACCCGAAGTGGTGAAAGATACGGCTCGCTTGTGCCATGACAGCGGCAAAATTCAGAGCTGCTGGCGTGCTTTTCTGTACGACATAGCGCGTTGCAGTCGCACGGTGCGGCATAACCGTGCCGCTGAAATTTGCCGTGGTGAGTTTATGATAGACGCCGCCGTCGTGCGGGTCTTGCATGGTCAGCAGCCAGCGCAGGTTCCACAGCGCCTCGTCGAGAATGTCCGGCAGGGTGTTGTTGCTTTCCGGGATGTTCAAAGTGAGCTCGCGGTAGTATTCCGGGAAATGCTCGTAGGCGGCGAGTATGGTGTAGGTACTGATACCTGAATTCACGACATACTTGTTGTAGTCTCCTGCATCGTACCAACCTTTTGCAGATGAAACAACGGTGTTTTCGGGACGCTCGGAGGTGGCTGCAGAAGCGTGCACGAAAACCGTGAGGTCCGGATGTCCGGCCGGGCGCTGCCATTTACCGGCATGCTCTGTCGTCAGGGCAGTGGAAGCGCGTTGAAAGTAATATCCCTTGATGGCGGCCCTGGAGATAATCTGGTGTACGTGCTCTCGGATTGCGAAGGCATGTGAGACGCCGAGGTCAGGCACGACGAGCGTGTATTCTCCGGGCAGCTCGAAATCGGTAAAGTCGATAAGCCGGACGCTCTCACCGGAATGTGACCAGGTGCGGGCCGCACCCATCGGACCGCTAAACAGTGTATCCGATTGGTTGGCTGAAGTCAAATAAAAAGTGTTACTCGTGCTGCCCACAGCTACTGCGAATTTTGGACCTCCGGGATAAAAACCGATTTGATTGATTCGGATGGCTTCCTGACCGGCGAGGGGCTCAGTGAGCACCACGAACAGCAATAGCAAAAAACTCTTCGCAAATGTTGTGAATGGCATCATGATGGTCTCCGGTTTCAAAAAGGGTTGTTGACCGCGTTAGCTTTACCTTGGCGCCGATTTGTTTGGCGGGTTAAACCCGCAGGAAATGCAAGCCGATTGTTGCATCCGGAAATACGGCGTACTCCGTTACTTCATGAACAACATACGTTTCTGCTGCGCGAAGGCCCCGACTTTGAGCCGGTAGAAGTAGACGCCGCTGGCCATATTTCTGGCATCGAATTCTATTTCATGCAACCCCGGGTTCTGCTCAGCATCAACCAGCACGCCAACCTGTCGGCCCAGGATATCGTAAATCGTCAGCTTGACGTGCTCGCGCCAGGCGAGAGCATATCGAATGGTTGTAGCCGGATTGAACGGGTTGGGATAATTCTGATACAACGAAAAGCCCTCTGGCGCCCGTGGCGTTTCTGCTGCTGCAGTAATAAGATCGCTGGGAACAGCCAGGTAATCCAGGTCCATCCAGCCCCATGACAATTCCATTTGAATGATGTTCTCACCGGCGTCCAAATCCACTTGCAACGGCTCTTCCAGCCACACATTCATGTTGCCATCAAATATCACTTCAGCAATACGTTGTCCATTCACATTTATGAATTGATTCTTCGGGCGGTCGAAGGAGAGCCTGTAGCCGAAACGTATTTCGTATGTCCCCGCCGTTGGCACATCATGAAGCCGCCAGGTTACGGAGCCCACATTGGTGCGCATCTCCAGATAGGCGCCGCTACTGGCTCTGGCGTTATTGCGTACAAAGAAACCCGAACCCTGCCAGGAAGCGTGTTCAGCTTCGAGTCTGACAGTAGGAGGGGAGCCGACCTGAATGGCAACCGGGCTCGAGGTGCGCTTGTGTCCCCTGTCATCGGTCGCGACAGCAGTCAGGAAGTACACGCCCGCCGGAGGATCGCGCCAGGTTATGCGATAAGGCGCTGCGTCCGTTTCTCCGAGCTTCAGCGTGTCAGAGGCAAAGAACTCTAGCAAAACCACAGAGCCGTCATTATCCGAAGCTTTCGCTTCGATAACGATTTCGGTTCCAGCGGGAAAGGCAGCATCGTCCTGGGGAAGCGTGATTGTGACCAGCGGCCAGTCGCCACCAATACCATCGACATCGACAGCATTCCTGAATTGGTCCCACATAGACTGCATTCCTGCAAGCATCTCGTCCGGATCAGAAAATTGCGTGTCCGTCCATGACCAGGGCAGGGCGCCGGCATAGCCGTGAAGAAACAAAGTTTCGAACAGTATCACCTCGGGCACACCAAAGATGTTACGCATCGGGAATTCGGCCACAACGGTCGCTTTGCTGAGATTCCACTGCTCACGTGGAAAATGGAAAGGAGACAGCTCCGTGCCGAAGTGCTCGTAATAGTGCACCGAATAGAAATCCAGAAATCCTTGCACGTCACCACCCGCTTCAATCAGGCGGGTATCCGAATAGTAGTTGAAGTTGCCCTGCCTGGCCCACTTGAGCATGAGCCCAGCGATTTCTTCATGCATAAGAGAGACATGATATTTTTGTTCGAACAATCTCTGGATGCGCTGCTTTTCAGCCTGACTTAACTGCAAAGGGTGTGACTTTGCAAACGGTGACGTGGGAACGTCAGTCAGCGCCTGAAAACTCCAGGCGCCATTGGTCACAAGCGCTTCCGGGTCGGTGCGATGAATGGCGCCGGCGCAAATATTCACGAATCTTTGAATGGCTGACATCGGCACGGTTGTGCGCACCCAGCCGAACTCGTCGCTCATGCCTTCTGGCTCGTTGAATATTTCCCAGGCGATGATAGCGGGGTGGCCTTTCAAGGAATCGACCATCGGGATAAGGGCGTTGTCGATATAAGCGCGTGTGTAGGTGGTATCGGTGAGCAGCAGCCGGTTGCGGTTTATGACCTCAAAGCTATTTTGCTGGTGCAGCATATCAAAAGACCACAGACAGAGCTTGAGCCCGACCTCTCTTTCCCAGGCGAGGTCCAAAACCGTACGCAAATCTTCGATTGCGCCTTTCCCGGGACCGACGACGAAGCCGGCCTCGTCGAATTCAGGCGTCACTGTGCCGTTGGTATGCAGCCACCAGCGTAAGGCGTTGCCACCGTGGTCGTGCATTTGCAGAAGAATGTCTGCAAAGATATCGTAGTTTGTGTCACCCGAGCCGATGTCATTGGCAAAACTAAGCCATGCCAGGTTGGCGCCGCTCAGAAATAATCCCTGATTATTGTAAGGAATCCGGTCGGACTGAGCAAAGCTGCCTGACGAACCTGTTGTCAGCAATACAGCAAACAACATCGGAATGGTCTTCTTCACCGTCTCCTGGCCTCGCTTCCTGTGCATCAAGATTACACAATAATAACCCCTAAATGGTGAATCATTGGCAGAAAGTCAAGCAACAAGTGGTTAGAAGAGCCGGAAAAGATCAGGAAACGGTTGCATTCAATACACCCACAGACTATTTTGTCGAAAGCAGGGCTGCTTTAAAATTGCCGAGAAACATCCTGAAGCCGGCGTTTTTGAAGATAATTGCGCCACCCTGCACCAACCAAAACTCAGAGGGTTTCTAAGGTTATATTTGACTGGTGACATAACTCCGAGACCTGCGATGAAAAAATTTCCTGCTGAATTTACCTGGGGATCGGCGACTTCAAGCTATCAAATCGAAGGCGGCTGGCTGGAAGGCGGCAAGGGTTTCTCGATCTGGGACGCTTTTAGCCATACACCCGGCAAGACAAGAAACAACGAAACGGGAGACATCGCCTGCGACCATTATCGGCGCTTTCAGGAAGATGTCGCGCTTATGGCTGATATGGGCTTGCAAGCTTACCGGTTCTCCATTTCCTGGCCGCGGATTCAACCGTGCGGCCAGGGCAAACCCAATGCAGAAGGCATCCGCTTCTACTCGGATTTGATCGATGCGCTTCTGGCGCAAGATATTACGCCGTGGGTGACGCTATACCACTGGGACCTGCCGCTGGCCCTGCAGCTCGAGCATGACGGCTGGCTGAACGCCCAAATAGCTGATTTTTTCGCAGACTACGCTGCCATCTGTTTCGAGGCCTTTGGCGACCGTGTTAAACACTGGCTCACGCTCAACGAACCCTGGTGCACGGCTGTGTTCGGTCACGGCGTGGGTATCCACGCGCCCGGGCGGCAATCAAGGAACGAGCCGTATCTGGTAGCGCACAATCTTTTGCGCGCCCACGCCATGGCAGTCAAGCGCTATCGCACGCAATTCCAACCCCATCAGGCTGGCAAGATCGCTTTGAGCAACAACTGCGACTGGCGCGAACCGCTTCACAACACGGATGCCGACCGACAGGCGGCGCAGCGCGCGCTCGAGTTCTACCTTGGGTGGTTTGCGGATCCGGTCTTCAAGGGCGACTATCCCGCTGTGATGCGGCAACGCCTCGGCAAACGCCTGCCGCAGTTTTCCGACGAAGAACGGCTGCTGCTGAAAAGCTCGTGCGATTTCTTTGGCTTGAATCATTACACAACTATGTACGCCGCACACTGCGACAAACCTGCGCCTGCCAGCGACGATGACAACGGCGACTTGCTCCAGGACCAAAACGTGACTCTGAGCTCGGACCGTCAGTGGAAAAAAACCAGCATGGACTGGAACATCGCGCCCTGGGGATTCGGCAAGCTGCTATATTGGATCGCTGCGCGCTATGAGTCGCCCGATATCTTTGTCACCGAGAATGGTTGTGCCTTTCCGGATACACCAAAGGACGGCCGGGTGGCAGATGTTGAGCGCATCAACTATCTCAATGGCTATCTCGGCGCAGCCCATGAAGCCATCGCCGGCGGTGTGAAGCTCCAAGGCTATTTTGTCTGGTCATTCCTGGATAACTTCGAATGGTCTGAAGGCTACTCCAAACGCTTCGGATTGCATTACGTCGATTTTGCGACCCGGCAACGCATACCAAAGGCCTCCGCGCAGTGGTATGCTGAAGTGATTCGGCGCAATGGCCTGGCGTGACCAGAGCACAACTTCATCCAGCGCCGGGACGAACCGGGGCTTCTTGAAGTGTCAACCACGGATTCGCACTGATTTTCACGTATGTGGCGTGGTTTTGTCGGATTTAAACAGAGCTGCCTTACTTTTTCACGGATGTATTTGGCATCACCGCGGCAGACGCAGCGCCATAATGCTGGTGAAGCAGGTGGATCACCAAACAAATGAGGAGCACAATGAAATATCGAAAGTTGGGACGTACGGACATTCGGATCTCCGAGATCGGTTTTGGCGCCTGGGCGCTGGGCGGGCAATGGGGACCACAGAGCGACAAAGATTCCATCAACGCCCTGCACAAGGCCATCGATCTGGGAGTCAACTTTATCGATACGGCAGCGGTCTATGGCGATGGCCGCAGCGAACGTGTGATTGCAAAGGCCTTAAAGGACCGCAATGAAACCGTCTACATAGCGACGAAGACGCCGCCCACTGGGGGCCCATGGCCACCATCACCCTATTGCCGTGCCGAAGAGCGCTATCCCGAGACATATCTTCGGCAAAATGTGGAGCAGCGGCTGAAGAATCTCACCACCGATTGCCTCGATGTGTTGCAATTGCACACCTGGACCCGCGCCTGGAACAGAAATCCGACGCCGCTCGAGACGCTGCAAAAGCTCAAACAAGAGGGCAAAATTCGATACGTCGGTATATCGACGCCCGAACACGATCAGAACAGTTTAATCGATTTGATGCGCAGCGGCTACCTCGACACCGTGCAAGTCATCTACAATATCTTTGAGCAGGAACCGGCAGCGGAGCTGCTGCCAACGGCCGCGGCCTGTGATGTCGGCGTTATCATTCGTGTCGCATTCGACGAAGGCGTGCTGACTGGCAAATACAGTGCTGACCATGAGTTTTCGCCGGACGATTTCAGGCGTAACTATTTCGCCGGCGACAGGTTGCGACGGTCAGTCGAACGCGTGGCGCGCATCAAGGCGGAGATCCGGGACAGCGATTTCACGCTGCCACAGGTAGCCTTGAAGTTCGCGCTGGCGCCTGCGGCTGTCAGCACGGTCATCGCGGGTATCCGAAACGTGCAGCAGGCGGAGGCCAACATTGCCGTTTCCGATCTGGAAGACTTGCCTGAAGAGCTGCTCGTACGGCTGCGCGCCCACGCCTGGAATCGTGCGTTTTGGCATGCGGGAAAATAGAATCATCTCTGTGCATGGTCAGGCATCATGATGCCTGGCCTCCTTCATTTACCACCCGATTGTGGGACTGCGTCCCCAATCGCCCCTCCGGTGGAGGGGATTCCCCCAAATCCCCTCCCCGGAGGGGACAGGCTCGCAGCGCAGCGCAGAGCCAGGGGTGGGTCACCGCGGGTGACGTGTAAATCGCAAATCTCATTATCAGCACAAAAGACACACAAATGATGGTTTGGAGCCATCGGATGGATGCCCATGGGTCGATTTTGCTTGCTTTTCGCGCAAACGTTTGCTTACATAAGGCTAGATCTGTCCGGGTATTGCGCTTTACCTGCTCCTTTCTGGACCCCTGCACGATAGCCAGCGCTGCTCACCTATTGCTTTGTTGGCTATATTTCTATGAAAAGGCTGTGAACAACGTTAAAGTTTTGATACAACGTTTGCGCTAATTCCAGGAGTTTTATATCATGCGAATACTTTATTTTGATCTTGATTCGTTGCGCGCCGACCACCTTGGGTGCTACGGCTATCATCGTAACACAAGCCCGAATATCGATGCCGTGGCTGCCACTGCCATAAGATTTGACAATTGCTACGTCTCCGACGCGCCCTGCCTGCCGAGTCGCTCCGCGATGTTCTCAGGGCGCTTTGGAATTCACAATGGTGTGGTTGGGCACGGCGGCACTGCTGCTGATCCCTTTATCGAAGGGGAGGGACGCTGGTTCAATTCTGAGCTGGGGCGCACGAGCTGGATGGCCTGTCTGCGGCAAGCAGGCTTGCAGACAACAACTGTAAGCTCATTCGGAGAACGGCACTCGGCCTGGCACTGGCATGCAAATTTCTCCGAGGTTTACAATCCCGGCAAGTACGGCGAAGAGCTGGCTGACGAGGTCTCGGCCATTGCGATCGACTGGCTCAAGCGTAACGGTGCCGCTGACAATTGGTTCCTGCATATCAACCTCTGGGACCCCCATACGCCGTACCGAACGCCGGCTTCGTTTGGCGATCCTTTTGCAAAAGAACCTTTACCCGCATGGTACACAGAAGATGTCCGAAAACAGCACTGGCAAGGTTGTGGTTCGTGGTCCGCACAGGAGGGCATGGGGTATGGCGGCCCCCATCCTTACGTTGACCCAAAGTATCCACGCCAGCCCAGCGCCATGAGCTCCATGGATGAAGTGCGGCGTATGTTCGATGGCTATGATAGCGGCGTTCGCTATGCAGATGAGCATATCGGTATGATTATCAATACGTTATCTGATCTTGGTGTACTGGACGAAACCGCCATTATCGTCACCGCCGACCATGGCGAAGACCTCGGAGAACTCAACATACACTACGACCATCAGACCGCTGATCACTGCACTGCCCGTGTGCCGTTGATTTTCAAATGGCCGGGGGTGACATCGGGGACGGGGAGCGCGGACGACCGGCTGCACTATCAGGTAGACTTTGCTGCGACAGTCGTTGCGCTGCTGGGCGAATCGGTTCCTGAAAACTGGGATGGAGAAAGTTTCGCGCAGGGTTTGCAGGGCGGACAGCCGCTCGGCAGAGAGTTTCTGGTGCTGGGCCAGGCCGCGCACACCTGCCAGCGCTCGGTACGATTTGATGACTACATGTGCATCCGTTCCTATCATGATGGCTACCACTGCTTTCCGGAGACGATGTTGTTTAACCTCAAGGATGATCCTCATGAACAACACGACCTGAGCGCCGAACGGCCGGATACCACCGCGCATGCAATGTCAAAGCTGACGGATTGGCAGCAGCAGATGATGCGTACTGCACGGCGCCCGCAAGATCCTCTCTGGACCGTGCTCAGGGAGGGCGGCCCGCTGCACACGCGCGTAGACCTTAAGGATTACCTCGACCTCTTGCGAAAAACTGGCCGGTATGAATGTGCCGGGATGCTTGAGAGAACGCATCTGAAGTGAAAACTGCGGATGGGTTTTTAATTTTTTTAAAAAACAGCTTGACAATAAAATGACGGGGCTGTATATTTGTGCAAACGTTTGCGCAAAAGCAGCGTCACCTACCTAATGTCACAAGGCCTGATATGGCAGCCACAATTAGCGACATCGCAGAGAAAACGGGTTTATCCGTATCCACGGTTTCACGTGTGCTGAATCATAAGTCCAAGGCTCATCGCATTAGCCCTGATACTGCGGAGCTGGTGCTCAGGACAGCTAAAGAGTTAAATTACAAACCAAATGAGCTCGCCCGTGGTCTGCGCCTGCGAAAGACCAATACCGTTGGCTTGATCATTCCCGATATTTCAAACCCTTTCTTTGCCTATCTTACCCGAACCATTCAGCGAAAAATTCACAACATGGGCTATAGTCTCGTGGTGTGTGATACTGACGAGAGTTTGGAGCAGGAGATAGAACACACGAACGTTTTAACCCGCCGGGGGCTGGACGGCATCATCGTTATGCCCGTAGGGTTGAATTATGAGCATTTCTCTGACCTGCAGAAGAAGGGGTATCCCCTGGTGCTATTGGACCGCTGTTTTGACGAATGGGATACAAGCTGCGTCATCGTGGACAACTATCGGGGCGCCTATGATGCGGTGGACTATGTTATTCGCTGTGGTCACAGTCGTATCGCCATCATTCAGGGTTTGCCGCACACCTACACCAGCACAAAGCGACTCGAAGGCTACAAAGACGCGCTGAACAAACATCACATAGAGTTAGACCCTACGTTGATTGTGGGCAACGATTTTCGCAAGGAAAATGGTTACATCGAGACGAAATTTCTGCTCAATCTCGAGAACCCGCCCACGGCCATATTTGCTACTAGCGACCTCATCACCCTTGGCGCACTCGAAGCCATCTATGAGGACAAATTACGCATTCCTGAAGACATATCTCTCATCGCGTTTGATGATATAGATTTTGGTCCATTTCTCATCTCTCCGCTTACCGCCGTCGCCCAACCCCGGGAAATGATGGGAGAGATCGCAGTCAAGCTGCTAAAAGAACAAATCGATAAACAGGCCCGGCCTAAGGAACCAAAACGGATCGTTCTCAAACCTGAACTAATCGTGCGCGGTTCTGTCAAGGTGCTCGCGCCTTCTGACAACAAATCAGTAGAACTATCAGATAATAATCTGGCTTAAGACAATGCGCAACCTCGTGGCTGCTAAGGAAGCCGGCCGGTCTGAATTTCCAAGCCTGCCGGTTTTCGTATTTTTTGTTTTGACGCTGCTTGGTAGTCCGGCAGTCTGGGCGCAGATAGGCGAGGTTGAAAAGCAGCACACCAGAGGGCGGCTATGGGAGAACATTGTGAACGACGGCATGATTGGTAACCTCGGCGCCTGGGATTTCCTGACGCCTGCTCCCCTGGGCATGTTTCCCGGATTTCCGGGGTTTACGCATCCGGTGGGCGGCGAGGAAAACGCCATCAATACTTTCTCTAACGCCAACTTCCACAATTTTCGCAGCGGCATCTGGATTGCGGTAAAAGACATGATGATCCCTGATACGCCGCCTGATTTCCGGCCCGTGCCCACGGATTTTGAACTGTTCATCTCCGGTGGGGCGGGAGATACTTTTGGCGCAGAATCCGACCGTGCCCCTCTCCGCCTGCAACAAAATTTCATCGAGTCGCCTGATTTCAACCCCCTGCTGCCGGAAGAAATGACAGAAAGCTGGTGGCATACCAGCACGGGCATCACCGTTACGCGCCGGAGTTATGTCTGGAGCTATCCGGGCTATCGCGACTTCATTATATACGATTACATTTTCAAACACACCGGCCAGGTCGTATCAACTCTAACGCAGGAGGTCGTGCCTGACTTCCCGCAGCAGACGCTCAATGACGTCTACTTCGCGTTTGTGTCGGGTATCTCCGTTTCCACCAAAAGCCAGATCAATTTTCATTCTGACCTTGTCGCAGTTCAGGCCGGCGCTTTTGGCTGGCAACCAGAATCTTACCACGATTTCTATCACGTTTACGACGACGAAACCCTTGTATTTTCGAAGAATTTCAATGGCGGCAAAGAGCCGCCGCCTTTCGACCCCTACAATTTGAAAGAAGGCGAGGTTTGGAAGCAGAAGTTTGGCGAGGAGCTGCAGAGTCCGGCTGCCTTTGGCTGGCTGGCGCTCCATGCCAGCGCCGCTGATGGTGCTCCGCGGCAGAGTCCGCGGCCGGACGTGCTGCGCATCGATTCGCACAAAGGCGGCACCTTCCAGGGACAGGACCTGGACCTGGAATTCTTCCGACTGAGCGCAAATGTGCCCAAAAAAAGATTCTATGACTACGTCAGTACGCCCGGAATTCCTGCCACGCCTGAAAACGGCAAGCGATTCAATTTTTACACGCTTTCTTATGGACCTTACGATTTGCAGCCGGGCGATTCTCTGCGCTTCATACTCGCCGAAATTGCCGGCGTGATGGATTATCATACCGTGATAGCCGGCGACCCTGAGGGACATTTTCCTGATAGCACAATCGCTGCGATTCGCAGAAACGCGCAGCTTGCCCGCGATGCCGTTGCCTGGGGCGTGGGCGCTATCGTGGATGGCATGCCTCTGGCGGCAGATGCACCGGAACCACCCCCGGGGCCCACTACCGATGCGGTCAATGCCTCAGTCGGGCGAGATACAGCAGCCATTGCCGTGACCTGGGACCGTCGCGCGGAAGACGCTGTCATAACAGATGGCTCAAGTGGTGTCTTCTACGACGGAGCTACAGACCTCGACGGCTACCGTATTTATCGCTCAACTGATTTCCAGTATACCAGCGACACGGAAGCGCCGGTTTTGCGCGGCGCTGCATGGGATTTGTTGGTGGAGGTCCCGAAGTCGGAATTCGGTGATTATTGGGATGAAGAGCTAGGCAGATATCGCTATGTTGACGGGACTGTGAACTTTGGTTTTCGCTATGGCTATTACGTTTCAGCTTACAACGAAAATCCGGGCGCCTGGACTTCAGCGAATGGCACTGTTGTGAATGATCTGCCTGAACTGGCCAGCGGCAGCCAAAACCGCACGCCTGCTGTTTCGGCAGCCTCTGGCCCGGTAAGCTCATTCGATGTCTATGCTGTGCCCAATCCGTACGTTTTCAACGATCCGGAGCGCAACTTCGGCCTATCGGACCCCTTCCGGATTGAATTTCGAAACTTGCCGGAGCGCGCCACCATACGCATCTACACGATCTCCGGCGACCTTATCAGAACCATCCGACACGGGCCGGACCAACGCGGTAATCTTTTCGGTAGTACGGCGTGGGACCAGAAAACGGATTCGGGACTTCTGGTTGCGCCCGGCCTCTACATTTATCATATCAAGTCGGAGACCGAAGGCTTAGGCAAGGCTTTGACCGGCAAACTTATGATCGTGCGCTGACCAGGATTTGTTCTTCATTGGCAGCTTTTCGGGACTCTCTGCTATGCAAACCAGCTTTTTGACATTTCTCGCTGTGTTGGCCGGATTTCTATTGCAACCCGCGGATGCCATCGCACGACTCGATGACGGCAGCACGCAGCAGGAAATTCTCCATCTGGTTCATCCTATGATTGGCGTAGAAGATGGCGGCGCTTGTTTTGTCGGCGCTTGTTTGCCCTTCAGTCTCGTGAGATTGGGACCGGACACGCCCTTGCCGCAAAATACCTCGGGTCATGTAACTGGCCGGCCTATCGATGGCTTTAGCCACACCCATGCAAGCGGCGCCGGCGGCCCGGCAAATACAGCAACAACATGGTCATTCCTCAAACAGGTGACCTGCATATCGCAGATTATGCATCCGAAAAGTCAGTTGAAAGCGCCGAGGCCGGATATTACACGGTTGGACAGGACTTTAAAAATCATGGCCAGAAACACTTCGGACAGGAACAAATACATCGTGCGGGCAAGTCTGAACGGCCAGGAGGGGCACAAATCCTGGTTTCAACACAAAGACATTGCACAGGGTGCTGTGCTTGAGTTGGAGATGGGTCCGGGACCAACGGGCCGGGGCAGCGCTGCACCGCCGCCATCGGTTTCTGGCTCATCAGGACAGAGTTATCGGAATAATTGACGGGGTGGCAAAAATGAGCAAGCGTATCCTTCTATTGAGCGTGTTCTGCACGACTGCATTCTTCTGGCATTGTCAGAAAGATGATTCCAGCGATGTTCTGGCGCCATACGCAGGCAGCCGGCCGCTCATCATGTTAAACGTGACACAGAGCTTCACACCGCAAATTCAGTGGGTCGGCGGCAGAGTGGCCGCAGTTGGCGTCAATCGTGGCCCAAACGCCGCGCTCGATTCATCTCTGGTGTGGCTGACCTCGGCGGCTGATAACTCCATCGAGTCTTTCGTCATGGTCGGTCAGAACACGGATGAAACCACCATCCGGCAGGTCGGCGGTACGCCCGTAGACAGCCTTGAAGATGGCGTCGATTATACCTTCTGGCTGGCCGAAAGAGAGGCGGTGGATGCTGAGTTGGATAGCACGATTGTGGATGATTTCAGCTTTGTCGACACCACCCAGACCATGAATTTCCTGCTGCGTGGCCAGCAGGGCGGCGATAGAGATTTGAGTGTTCGGATAACCATCGTGCGCGACGAGACGTTGCTGGAGTCCAAAATCATTATCGACTGGACGCCGGCCGTTGCCTTCCGGAGATTGGCTATTCGACAGGGGACATTCGGAGCTTTTACGGACCTCATCTGGCACGTTGTCACACCTGATTCCTTGCAAGACAACATCCTTCCGCCCGTCATTGTGGGTGAGGCGCCCGAGGGCACCAACGAAGCCATTGCCTTCCCTGAGTCCGGACTCGCGCCAGGACAGGTTCACTTTCTCTGGATGGTCAACAGCGACTGGACACCGAACGATTTTCGACCGACTGCCACAGGCTATGCCTGGTATCGCATTTTTGCCTTATAAAATTTTGGAGGCGTTGTGAATTACAAATCGCTTTTCGTATGGCTGTGTTTGATTGCGGTTTTGAGTTTCTCGCTCGTTGGCTGTGGCGGCGACGATGCTGATGACGGCCGCACAACCGTAACCTTCTGGCACAGCTTTGTCTCATCCACCATTCCGGCTTTGAACGACCTGCTGGAGAAATTTGAGCAGGAGAATCCGGATATCAAGATCAAGGCGCAATACATACCAACCGGCGATGCGCTCTTGCAGAAACTCATCACCGCCATTCAGAGCAAGAATGCTCCGGACATCTCCTGGATCCATGCTCAGTACTTCGAAGCTCTAATCAATGCGGATGCCATCTACAAGATGGACCATTTCATCGACGGACCGGACGGCTACACGCCAGAGGAGCTCGACGATTTTTTCCCGGCCCTGCTAAAACTTGCGTCCTGGAAAGGTCAGCTCTACAGCATGCCCATGGAAGGCACCAATCTGGGCTTGCTCTACAATAAGGAGCTGTTCAGAGAAGCTGGCCTGGACCCGAGTCGGCCGCCGGAGACCTGGGAGGAATTGTACCAGTATGCCCGCAAAATGACCATCGATGAGAACAAAGATGGCAGGTTCGAACAGGTGGGTTTCTTGGTGCCGATCTTTCCATCCTCCGGACCGCTTGGCTCCTGGATGGTTTGGCAGTGGACGCCGTTTTTGTGGCAGGCAGGCGGATACATCATCAACGAAGAGCAAACCAGAGTGCTGTTCAATGAACCGCCCGGCGTCAAAGCGCTCACGTTCTGGAAGCAAATGTATGAAGAGTTCCGGCTGCACGAATTCACCAATGAATTCGACTACGCTTTCATTTCCGGGCAACTTGCCATGTCGCCGGATGGTCCCTGGAATTTGCCGCGCTACAAAGATGCGCTGAAGCATCTGGATTGGGCTGTCGCTCCCTTGCCGGCCGGTCCGGCAAAAAGAGCCACGATCGTGGGCGGCGAGTACCTGACCATCTTCAAGCAGAGTGAGCACCCGGAGGCGGCGTGGCGCTTTGTCAAGTGGATTCTGCGGCCTGATGTTCAGGCATTCTGGTCGATGAAATCCATGTACCTGCCGGTACGGAAATCTGTTCTGGAGGTACCTGAGTATCAAGCTTATCTGCAGGAACATCCGCACCTGGCCGCCTATGTCGAGCAGATGAAATTTGCCCAGCGCCAGCGGGATGTCGACCATTTTAACGTTGAAATCAACCTGCTGCTGGCTGAAGCCATAGAAAAAGCCACCGTTGGCGGAGAAGATCCGAGCAAAGCACTGAACAAAGCAGCACGCAAGGCAAACGAGCTGCTCGCTTCGCGGCAAACGAATCAATCAGCAAATGGTCAGTAACTCATGAGCTCGCGGCCTGTGCCACAACGTAACGGAATAGCCTTCTTCAAACGCGAGGGCGTAAGTGCGATCTTTTTTCTGTCGCCGACGCTTATCATCTTCTCGCTGTTCATTTTGTTTCCTGTGCTATTTTCGTTATTCCTGAGCTTCCACAAATGGAACATGTTCGGCACTGAGAAAGAATATGTGGGCCTCGAGAATTACCTGCGGATTTTTCAAAGCCCGGAGGCGTGGCTGGTTTTCCAGAACACGCTGATCTATACAGTGGGCACGGTACCACTCAACATGGTGCTGGCACTAGCAGTGGCCTACTTTCTAAACAGACGGGTTCTGGGCAAACGTTTTCTGCGAGCGGCATTTTTTGCACCGGTGATCATTTCAGCGGTTTCGGCGGCTGTTATCTGGCGCTGGATTTTTGATCCCAATTTTGGGGTTCTGAATT
>CAZVSL010000015.1:0-6655 GCA_964629935.1 uncultured Calditrichaceae bacterium
TGATCGAGGAGCTTGGCTTGAATCCCGTGCGAGATGAGATGCAGGCCATAGAGAATCTTAAGAGCAAGAATGATGTGCTCGAGCACTTTGGACATCTGCAAAAGATCGGCGTGCATATACCGTTTGGATTCTTTGTAAATCAGGATCTGAAGCAGTCCGAGCAGTATATCGGATATATCACGCAATCCGGGTTGGGTTTGCCGGACCGGGATTACTACTTCAAAGAGGATGAGCGCTTCGAGACCATCCGTGCAGAGTATGTGAAATACATGGCGCGCATTTTGGGCCTGGCTGGCTTTAAGGATGCCGGAGCAAAGGCAGAGCGCCTTCTGGAAATCGAAACCGAGATTGCGCGCAGCCACTGGACCCGCGTGCAAAACCGTGACCGCAACCGGACTTATAACAAGTACGACATGGTCGGCCTGCAAAAACTCACGCCTTCTTTTACCTGGAGCCGCTTCTTTGAGGCGGCTGACATCACAAACCAGGAAGCCGTGATAGTGCGGCAGCCGGACTACTTGCAAGAGTTCAACACTATCTTCAAGCTGGTGCCGACCTCTGACTGGAAGACATACATGACCTGGAAGGTCCTGAACGGGGCCGCGCCTATGCTGCCTCACGATTTCGTGCAGGCGCGCTTCGAGTTCTATGGCAAGACCCTGCGCGGCATCGAGCAGATTCGCCCGCGCTGGAAGCGCGCCGTCGCCGCCGTGGACGCCTCTCTTGGCGAAGTCGTGGGCAAACTGTATGTTGCCCGGCATTTCAAGCCCGAGGCCAGGCAGCGCATGCAAGAACTGGTCGCCAATCTGAAACGCGCTTTCCGCGAACGCATCGAACGGCTCGACTGGATGAGCGAACAGACGAAACAGGAAGCATTCGCCAAGCTGGAGAAGTTCAACACAAAGATCGGATATCCGGACAAATGGAAGGATTATTCCGGTCTCGAGATCAGCAAGACGGACCTGCTCGGCAATGTCAAGCGTTCCAGTCTGGTGGAGTACGAGCGCATGGTCGGCAAGCTGGGCCAGCCCATCGACCGCGAAGAGTGGTTTATGACGCCGCAGACCGTAAATGCATATTATAATCCGCCCATGAACGAAATCGTCTTTCCTGCAGCCATTTTGCAGCCGCCGTTCTTTAACCTGGTTGCTGATGATGCGGTCAATTACGGCGCCATCGGCGCGGTGATCGGCCATGAGATCAGCCACGGCTTCGACGATCAGGGCAGAAAATCTGACGGCAGCGGCAATCTGCGCGACTGGTGGACAGAGGAGGATGAGCGTGAATTCAATGAGCGCGCGCAGTTGATGGTAGAGCAGTACAATCAGTACAATCCCGTCGACACCATGCGTGTGAACGGCGAGCTGACGCTGGGTGAGAATATCGGCGACCTTGGCGGTCTGACTGTGGCGTTTCGCGCATATCAGATGTCGCTCGATGGCAAACAGCCGCCTGTCATCGATGGCTTCACCGGCGAGCAGCGCTTCTTTCTGGGTTGGGCGCAGGTCTGGCGCCGCAAGTATCGCGAAGATGAGCTGCGCCGCAGACTGCTGACCGATCCGCACTCGCCAAGCGAGTATCGCACGAACGGTATTGTGGCCAATATGCCGGAGTTCTACGAGGCTTTCGATGTGAAAGAAGGCGACAAATTGTATCGCCCGGATGAGAAGCGGGTGAGTATCTGGTAGTTCTGGACAAAGGGCAGATATGGCGGCGAATTCGTTTATGCAACCCCTGCCGGGTTCCTTGCATTATTTTATCCTGATCCCAGGGTGCGCTTCGCGACCCCGGGCTTCGTTATGATACGTTTCGGCGTATGTATCTATTTGCGATTCCGATACACGGTTTGTAAAAAGCCTATTTATCTTGTGTAATCCTGTTATCCTGTCAAATAACCTTGCTTATTCACAAACTGGCTCGTCGAATTGAAAAGGTAAAATGACGCATAGCATCAAGCAGTCGTTGCCCTCGTGACCAAGTTATCGATTCAACAAGCACGCAAACTGGCGTTGGCGAGTCAGGGTTTGCTCAGCAAGCGGCCTTTTGGCGCCGGCAGAAACGGTGCGCTGGCAGCGATTCGTCATTTGGGCTACATCCAGATCGATTCTATCTCCGTGATCGAACGTGCGCACCACCATGCGCTGTGGACGCGTGTGCCTGGCTACCGGGTTCAGCATCTTGATGAGCTGCAAATCAAGACACGGCAGATATTCGAATACTGGAGTCATGCTGCCGCCTACCTGCCTATTGAAGACTACCGTTTCTGCCTGCCGCGCATGCATGCCATCGCCAGCGGTGAAAAACATTGGTTCGAACCTGACCGCAAACTGATGCGCGAAGTCCTGGCCCGTATCAAACAGGAAGGCGCGCTTATGGCGCGTGATTTCGAGCCGCCAAAAGATCGCAAGCCCGGACCGTGGTGGCAATGGAAACCTGCCAAGAAAGCGCTGGAACAGCTTTTCATCGAAGGCAAGCTCATGGTGGTGCACCGCAATGGCTTCCAGAAGGTCTATGACTTGCCGGAGCGCGTGCTGCCAGCCGGGATTAATACGACAATGCCGTCAACCGAGGAATACAGCCGCTTTCTGATCGAGCGTGCCATTCGCGCTAACGGCCTGGTGACGGCGCCGGAAATTTCCTACCAGCGCAAGGGCGCGAAACAATCAGTGCGGCAAACGCTGCAAGAGATGGTGCATGCCGGTGAAATTCTGCACGTGCAGGTCCGGGGCTCGGAGCAAACCTGGTACACGACCGGGGCTCAGCTTGAGTCGCTGGCAAAGCTGCGACGTAGCAACAGCCTGCGTTTGGTGTGTCCGTTCGACAATGCCATCATCCAGCGCAAACGCATACAGGAGCTGTTCGATTTCGATTATCAGGTTGAGTGCTACGCTCCGGCTTCAAAGCGCAAGTATGGTTATTACTGCCTGCCTATCCTCTGGCAGAGCAAGTTAGTCGGCCGGCTGGACCCGAAGGCCGATCGGCCCGGCAAAGTTCTCATCATCAAAACTGTGACCTTTGAGCCGAAGTTTGGCGACATTGATGCAATTGCAGCACCGCTAGGCCGCCGGCTTCAGGATCTCGCCGCTTTTAATGGCTGCGATAACGTTGTATTTGAACAGGTCGACCCCTCACCGTTCAAGGATGCGTTGATGGCGCGCTGTTGATTCTTATCCTGAACACGGATCACGCGGATTTTCACGGATCACCATCTTCAGTTTTTTGGAACGCAGTGCTCGTCGTCATTACCATCATTATCAAACATCGTTGAAAATCCGTTGGGTCTGTGGCTCGCACGCCTGTACCTGTGTTGATCCGTGCGACCAGCAAAATCCGCGTCCGACCTGTTAGCATCTGTAACCTATCCGCTTGATTCTCAACATGGGAATTCTTAATATCATTCATGCGAAGACTTACATTTTTCTGCCTTTTACTTTTGCCGGTAGTGGCAGTTCATGCCCAGGAAGATTACTGGCAACAGTTCGTTCATTATGAAATGGACGTTACGTTACTGCCCATCGAGCATGCACTGCTGGGCGATGAGGTGATTCGATACCAGAACAACTCGCCCGATACGCTGCGCCAGTTTTATCTGCATTTATATCCGAATGCTTACCGTGATAACACCTCGGTTCGTGCTCAGGAGGCCCGGCAATTCCACCAGAGGCTGGTAAGGAAGTCCGGCGAGGGCGGTTATATCCGCATTGAAGCGTTTCGTATGAGTTACAACAGCCCGGC
The DNA here is from genome assembly GCA_964629935.1 of uncultured Calditrichaceae bacterium. Taxonomy (GTDB): domain Bacteria; phylum Zhuqueibacterota; class Zhuqueibacteria; order Oceanimicrobiales; family Oceanimicrobiaceae; genus CAZVSL01. Next base: position 3,736 of record CAZVSL010000015.1, read on the forward strand.
CGCCATGGCTGAAACGGTGGTAAATGCTTACCAAATTCACGATACCATTCTGGAGGTGCAGCTTCCCACGCCTTTGCTGCCCGGCGGCGAGCTGACCGTCGAATTGTCTTTCTACCTCAAGGTACGCAAACATGCCGGACGGGCGGGTTACCGCGGCTTTCAGTATGATTTCGCGCAATGGTATCCGAAGGTGGTTGTCTATGATGAGAGCGGCTGGAATGCTGAGCCCTTTCACGATGTGGGTGAATTCTACGGCGAATTCGGCGCTTTTGACGTTACCATCAACACCCCGGCAGAGTATATCATCGGCGCTACCGGTGAGGTCGTGGCAGGGGACCCGGGCTGGGATCTTGTGCGAGTCGATAGCATGATGACCGACTGAGCCTGGCAGAAACGTTTCGAGCAAATCCAAGATAATGTGCGCCAGCAGGCCGCCAGCGGCAAATTGCGCTCCGTGACCTTTCATGCCGAGAATGTGCACGATTTCGCCTGGGTCGCGAGTCCGGATTTCCTGTATGAATCTGGCGAATGGGATGGCATCCCCATCCACGTGCTCTATCGTTCGCGCGTCAAACCGCAGTGGACGCGAAGCGTTGTGCAACGTTCGGCGCGGGCGCTGGCCTGGCTTTCGGATAAATTTGGTCGCTATCCCTATCCGCAAGTAACTGTTGTACATGGCCTGCTCGGGGGAGGCATGGAATATCCGATGCTGGTGATGAACAGCTCCGCACGTGAAAGCTTGATACTGCATGAAATTGGCCATATCTACTTCTACGGCATCCTCGCCAACAACGAGTGGAAAGAGGCCTGGCTGGACGAGGGTTTGACCACCTTTCAAACTCAGTGGTACATGGAAACGCGCTATGGCAGGGGGGGATTTGACCGTAGACGCCAGCTTGAGCACGCCAACCTGCTGCAACGAAACCGGCCTGTCACTACCGCCCGTGAAAGCCGCCGCCGCGGTCTGCTGAACTACATGAGGTCCGGTTTTGATGAACCTATGTCTCAACCTGCCCATGAATATGGCGAGGATTTCGCCTATTCAGAAAATGTGTATTCAAAGGGTGCTTTCTTCTTTGATATGCTGAAGTACGTGGTTGGCGACTCGACTTTTGAGGCAATCTGCCGTACCTATTTCGAGCGCTGGAAATTCAAGCACGTGAATGAAGCCCGGTTCAAGCAGGTGTGTGAGGAAGTCAGTGGCCTGCAGCTTAGCTGGTTCTTCGACCAGTGGCTACACAAAACGCCCAAAGTAGATTACTCTCTGGAGTCTGTCGACAAGCAGAAAAGCGACAATGAATGGCATACGGAAGTCATTATCCTGAGAAGAGAAGAGGGAATCATGCCCGTTGAAGTGCAGCTTACGACGGAAACCGGCGACACTTGTATCCAGCGTTGGGATGGCTTTGACAAGATCGGCAAGGTCACGTTCACAACGTCGGACAAACCTGACGATGTTGTCCTGGATCCGGACGATCAGATTCTGGACATCGCGCCGCTGAACAATCGTGGTCTGGAGGTGGGGTTCACGTTTGACTACCCCGGCATGTCTTATTCCCCCCGGGATGCATACCTCGTCACCTGGCGGCCGAGCGGCTGGTACAACGAAGTTGATAAATTGCGCCTCGGCGGCAAGCTGCGGGGCAGCTATGGCGTGTGGCGGCGTGCTGAGCTGGGGGTGTGGTACGGCTTCGATTCGCAAGAGCTGGATGTGCGGGCGCGCTATTCCAATCCGATCAAGGCGCTGGGAGCGCGTACCCGCGGCAGCATTATGGCGCAAAAAATGGAAGGCCGGCTTGAAATCGACGGCCACCTGTCGTTCGTCAAGTCCAGGTATTTGACCAGGCCGCCGCAGCACCGCTTCTGGGTTGGCCTCAACTATTCCCGCCTGCTTGACGGCCGGGAAGACTACGTTCGCCGGGAATTCGACCAGAAAGACGATATCATTCTGCAAACCTGGGCGCCTGGAGATGTCTATAAAGCCTACGCCCGCTACAGTGTCAACCCGCGCGGCGTCAACTGGTTCTCAAATTTCACCCTCGGCTTTGATCTGGTGCAGGAGGACTGGGGCAGCGATTTTACCTACAATTCGACTTTTGGGGAGCTCAAATTCTGGTTTCCTAACAACCACAACGGTGTTTTCCTGCGCTTGTTCGGCCAGAAAGTTGGCGACTCCAACAGTGCGCCAATTCAGGATTTGATCTTTCTGGATGGCGCCAACCCCCGCCAGCGCTTTCAACGTCATTACTTGCGCAGCAACGGCAGCTTGCCGGAGGAGCTACACTATCATCTGCCGGGCGGCGGCAATCTGCGCGGTTATCATAACAACCCGATCGTTGGCGATCAGGTGCTGGCGCTGAACGCAGAAGTCAGACATTTTGTGAAACCGCCATTTGCGCGGCGGACATTGCGACGTGTGCTGGGGCAATTCAGCGCTGTTGCCTTTGCCGATATCGCCTCCATGGAGTTTCTCGATTCAAGTAAGGAGTTTTTTGCAGATGCGGGCATCGGTCTGAGATTACATTATTTCCTGCCGGATGACTGGTACACAATATTTACGGCGGGCCGCCATCTTATGCTGCGCCTCGATTTCCCGCTCTGGGTCAATAAGCCCCTGCCCGATGAGAGTGAGCTGCGTTTTCGCTGGGTATTTGGGTTTGAGCATGCGTTTTAAGGGGCGCTATCGGGGAGACACAGGCTGGGCTACAAACACAAAAACATCGATCCGTGAAAATCCCGTACGATCTGTCCGGTCCGTATTCTTCAAAGCCTTAACGCAACAGCGTCCCCAACCGCTCTTCAGAGAATTCTGTCAACGAATTCAGCCGCATATCAGCGATGTCAAACCGCGTGTCGTGGCGGGCCTTTCGCGCATGATGGCCGGCAAGGTCATCGAACTCCTCAAGAAATTGCCCAAAGA
>CAZVSL010000015.1:6665-26534 GCA_964629935.1 uncultured Calditrichaceae bacterium
GGGCTGATTCTTCCGGAATGGCGATCGTGCGCAGGCGTGCGGCCTTTGCTGCGATGACGCCATTAAGCGAATCTTCGAACGCAATCGCGTCATCGGGAGACAAATCAAGCTTCTGCAGCGTTGTCAGGTAGATGCCCGGGTGCGGTTTGCCATAGGGCTCGAATTCAGCGGAATGCACGACTTCGAATTCATCTGTCAGATTCAACTTCTGCAACACGGTTTCGATGATGCGCATGTGGGTGGAAGAGGCGAGGGCCAGGCGGATGCCTCTTTGCTTAAAGAAATCCAGAACGTGACCAACGCCGGCCATCGGTTTGCCTTTCGCCAGAATCAGCTTGCGCAATTCGGCCAGAATGTCATCCTGTACTTGTTGCTGGGTTTTCCCGGACCAGCCGAATTGCTCGTATCGAATGCGTACGACTTCATCAACGCGCAGTCCCATGGTTTCCTTGCACATTTCCGGCGTCAACTCGACGCCGACGCGCCCGAAGGCGATGATTTCCGCCTCCTGCCAGAAAGGCTCGGAATCGATGAGTACGCCGTCCATGTCGAAAATGGCTGCTTTGATGTTATTGTTCGCTCGGTCTGCCATGTTGCGTTTTCTTTGACTCCATATTATGGCCTCCGTTGTGAATGATTCAAGATAGATTTCTGGTCGCGAATTCCTGGCAGTATGTTTTAATCATCCCGCGCACGCGCCGAAATTCCGCCATTATCTCATCCTCCGAGCCCGTGGCTTTGGCCGGATCCGGAAAATTTTGATGGAATGTCTGCGCGCTTGAGGGAAACACAGGGCAGCGTTCCCTTGCATGGTCGCAGACCGTAATGACATAGTCGAATGCAATATTCTGATACTCATCGATGTGATTGGATGTATGGCCGGAAATATCAATGTTGTCGTCACGCATCACTTGGACGGCGCGTGGATTCACTCCGTGGGTTTCCACGCCGGCGCTGTAGATCTCCGCTTTGCCGTCGCTGAACTGGCGCAAGTAACCTTCTGCTATTTGACTCCGGCAGGAGTTGCCGGTGCATAGAACGAGAACTTTTTTCATAATGCTTTCTCCATGATGATTGCGGAATCCGGGCAGAGACGGGTGAACTGATCATGCTGTTTGATAAATTCAGGCGCGTCTTTGCGCGCAATCCCTTTGAAACCGCGGTCCTCAAAAAACTTAGCCGCAGTCGTGGTAATGAGGTAAAGACGTTGGACCTTCTGCTCGGCTGCGCGGCGAATGACTTCATCATGCAACTTGCCGCCGATGTTCAGGTTCCGATGCATTGGCGCCACGGCCAGTGAGCGTAGCAAACCCGTCTCACCGCAACGCTCCAGACCTACTGTACCGATGATACGCTCATCATTGGTCGCAACCAGAAAGTCATCCAACTGTGAATCGATGTCATCGATCGGCAAGTCTGAGGTTTTGAGCAAAAACGCCACATCAGCGCAATCTGCCGGTCTGGCTTTTCGAATGGTAATATTTGCTGTCATCTTCATAGTTGCAATTTAGCATAATTCCTTTGACAAACAAACATGAATTGGCCGACTTTTATGTCATGTTTATTGGAAGAAGTCCACGTCGACCAATACAGTCAGCCAATCACGCCATAACCCCCGCTATGTCAACGGCTTCTCAGCATACACAGTGATACTGTAGATGCCGATATTCTGGTTGCGGAATTCTGAGATCTCTGCCGGCGAAAGATACTGGTTCAGCAATTCGTCTGACAGGGCGATCTCTCTTTCCTTCTGTACGGTAATGTTCTTAAAACCGACAGCTTCGATAATGTTCAGGTATTCCTGTCTGGTCAAAGCGCCGGCCACGCATCCGGTGTAAACTGCGGCCGCCTCTTTCAGTTTCTGTGGCAGCTCAGCGCCGGTGACGATGTCGGAGATGCTAAAATGGCCTCCCGGTTTTAGTACGCGCCAGGTCTCGGCAAACGCTTTGCTTTTGTCCGGTACCAGATTCATGACACAATTGCTGACTACCACGTCGGCGCGATTGTCCGCCACCGGCAAATCCTCGATATCGCCCAGGCGAAAGTGGACATTATCGTAGCCGAGCTTCTCTGCGTTTCGGCGGGCCTTGTCAACCATGGATTCTGTCATGTCTATTCCGATGACCTCGCCGGCATCGCCGACAAGTGCGCGGGCGACGAAGCAGTCATTGCCGGCGCCAGAGCCCAGGTCGATAACCGTGTCGCCAGCCTTGATTTGGGCAAATTCTGTTGGCAGGCCGCAGCCGAGACCAAGATCGGCGCCAGCTTCGTAACCCTGCAGTTTGCCATAGTCTTCGGCAAAGGTTGTCGTGGCGCTATCGGAACAGGAACAGCCGCAACCCTGGTTCTGGCTGCTGCGTTCTGCGATTTCGCCATATTTTTCTTTTACGATTTGTTTTATTGATGTTTTGGTGAGCATGGCGCTTGTCCTTATCGTTAAAATGTATTATTACGATGAAAATTCCCAAAAAAATCAGCAGTTACATTTGAATTCACTTAGCAGCTCGTTGAGCATCGTTTTTGCAGTTTGCCACATCTCCTTATCGATACAGTAACACATCCGTGGTCCTTCGACTTCCCCCTTGATAATACCGATGCGCTTCAATTCTTTTAGATGCTGCGATATTGTCGATTGGGACAGGGGCAGCACATCCACTAGATCGCCACAGATACACATCTTTTTGCGGAGCAGGTGTTGGATGATGGCCACCCGTGCCGGATGTGCAAATGCCTTGGCAAACTCAGCGATCTGGTTCTGCGATTTGTCAAATACTTGCGATTTTGTGAGTCCCATAATGTTATCTCAAAATTAATCGGTATATCGTAATATAACGATGAAAGTTTCAATATGCAACCGATTAATCTTGCAGAGTGGGGTAAGTTTCACACAACTATATTCACCAGCCGGCCTGGCACAACTATCACTTTTAGGATTTCTTTGCCTTCCAAACGCGACTGCACTCTTGCAACCGCACGCTTTTCAAGCTCGGCTTTTTGCTCAGCGATCGCCGTAGGTACCGGCATCTGGTCGCGTACTTTGCCGTTCACCTGAATGACAATCGTGGTTTCGTCGCGCTCCAGCGCTTCAGCAACTGGCTCCGGCCAATTTTCCTCCAGGATGGCGCTGTCATGTCCGATCAGGCGCCAGATTTCTTCCGTAACAAATGGCGTCATCGGCGACAGCATCAGGATCAGCGTCTCAACAGCGCACTTCAGCAATGCAGGATTAAGGTCATGCTTGCCGGCTTCGTATGCAGTTGTGTAGTCGCCAAGCTCGTTGCTCAATTCCATGGTCGCTGCGACAGCGGTGTTAAAATGAAAAGTCTGAAAGTCCCGGGTTACCGATTCTATCTTCTCGTTTACGACATGCCAGAGCTGCTTATCACGTTTGTTAAGCGTTTCAATATCGATGCCAACATCAGGAGCGGACTTGATGGTGTCTTTGTAGTTCTGCACCAGAGTCCAGACGCGGTTTAGAAAGCGGAAACCGCCGCGCACGCCTTCGTCGCTCCACTCGATTTCCTTTTCCGGGGGGCCCATGAACAGGGTGTACAGTCGCTCTGTGTCCGTGCCATAGGCGTCGATAATCTCGGTTGGCGCGATGGTGTTCTTCTTAGACTTGCTCATCTTGGCAAGCTCCGTTGCGAGTTTTTGTCCGCAGACCGGGCACAGCTCGCCTTCTTTGGCATCATGCGAAGCAATCCAGCCGTGCGTTTTGCAGCGATAGGCTTGATATGTGATCATGCCCTGGGTGAACAAACGCTTGAATGGCTCGCTGAATTTTACCAATCCCAGGTCGCGCATGGCTTTGGTCACGAAACGCGCGTACAGCAAATGCAGAATGGCATGTTCGATGCCGCCCACATATTGGTCCACAGGCAGCCACTCATTGACCAGGTCAGAAGCGAAAATCCTGGTCTCGTCTTGCGATGACAGGTAGCGCATGAAATACCAGGCGGAATCGACAAATGTATCCATGGTATCTGTATCCCGCTTCGCTGAGCCGCCACATTTCGGGCAATCGACTTGATGGAATTCCGCGATATCTGCCAACCCTTTCTTGCCCAAAAATTCCACCTCCGGCAGCAGTACCGGAAGCTCTGATTCCGGCACAGGTTGCACGCCGCACTTGTCGCAGTGGATCATGGGGATTGGTGTACCCCAGTAGCGCTGGCGTGAGATAAGCCAGTCACGCAGACGAAAGTTCACTTCGCCCTTGCCGATCCCCTTTTCTTCCAGATAGGTGATGAAGTCGCGTATGGTGTGTTTGCCTGCAGGCTTACCATCGAACGGACCCGAATTCACCATGATACCTTCACCCAGATACGCTTCGGTCATGGTTTCGCCGCGCAACGGCTGGTCTTCCGGATGATAGACCGGAATCACCGGCAGGTCGAAAGCACGCGCGAACTCGAAATCGCGCTGATCGTGGCCCGGCACTGCCATGATGGCGCCGGTGCCATAGCCCATGAGAACGTAGTCTGCGATCCAGATGGGGATCTTGTTTCCGGTGACCGGATTGATAGCGTAGCTGCCGGTGAACTTGCCGGTCTTTTCGCGCTCGGTGATTTGGCGCTGCACATCACTTTCGGTGCTGACGTGCTGGATATAAGCCTCAACTTCCGCACGGCGACCATCGGTGGTGAGCTTCTCGACCAGGGGATGTTCGGGCGCCAGCACCATGAACGTCGCGCCGTAGAGCGTATCCGGACGAGTGGAAAAAACCTCAATGACATCGTCATGGCCGTCGAGCGCAAATCGGATGGTGGCGCCTTCGCTGCGTCCGATCCAGTTGGCCTGCATGGTTTTCACCCGCTCCGGCCAGTGTTCTAATTTGTCCAAATCATCGAGCAGCTCCTGTGCATAGTCAGTGATCTTGAAGAACCATTGCGTCAAGTTTTTTTTGGCGACTTCGGCGTGGCAGCGTTCGCATTCGCCGTCCACAACCTGCTCATTGGCCAGCACAGTTTCACAGCCGGGGCACCAGTTTACTTGTGAGGCGCGGCGATAAGCCAGTCCCTTTTTGTAGAATTGCAGGAATAACCACTGATTCCAGCGATAATACAGCGGATCGCAGGTGGCGAGCTCGCGCCGCCAATCGAATACCACGCCCCACTGCCGGAACTGCTTGCGAAAATTTTCTATGTTCTTGTAGGTCCACTCTTTCGGATGAATGCCACGGTCGATGGCAGCATTTTCGGCCGGCAGTCCAAATGCGTCGTAACCCATCGGGTTCAGCACATTGAAGCCTTTCATGATGAGGTAACGACAAAAAGCATCACCGATGAGCCAGTTGCGGCCATGACCAACGTGCATTTCGCCGGAAGGATAGGGGAACATGTTCAGATAGTACATCTTGTTGGAGGTGTCGTCCAGGTTTGGTTCAAAAAAACCTTGCTCCCGCCAAAAGTCCCGCCACTTTTCTTCGAATAGCCCGTGTTATACTCAGAGTGACTACTTTCGCGTACTGTCATTTGTGTTGAAAGTTAAGCTCTCAGTCCGTATATTGGCGATTTGAATTGGTAAATTTAACAATCATAAGGGAATTTGCAAGGGGAATTCAAAGCACATGGATGGAGATATGACCACAGAAAAGCATAGGTTCATTGCAATTGCAATCCTGCTTGCCATTTTATTGCCCTGTGCCAATTTGCTGGCGCAGGAGCGCGGATTTGGGCTCGGCATCATCGTTGGTGAACCCACCGGTCTCACTGGCAAGAACTGGCTGTCACCGAACACCGCCTTCGATTTTGCCGCGGCCTGGTCTCTGCGCGAGAACAACTCCCTGACGCTGCAGGCTGATTATCTGATGCACAGCTTCAATCTCATCAGGGTAGATAAAGGTCAATTGCCATTCTATTATGGCATCGGCGGACGGATTCGTTTCGCCGACAGGGGCGACGATGACCTCGGCGTCCGCATTCCCCTCGGCCTGAATTACCATTTCCAGAACATTTCACTGGATGCTTTTTTTGAGCTTGTGCCGGTGCTGGATTTGGCGCCGGAAACGGATTTCGAAGTCGATGTGGCGATTGGCGTGCGATTCTTTTTCAACTAACAGCACAGAGGCATTTTATGCAATTTCAAAAACTCGAATTCAAGAATTCTGAAGGCCAGAAACTTGTCGGGCGGCTCGATTTGCCGGTCGGTGAGAAGCCGCGGGCGTTTGCCCTTTTTGCACACTGTTTTACCTGCTCCAAAAATATCAAGGCTGCCGGCAATATCAGCAAGGCGCTCAACAGTTATGGCATTGCCGTGCTGCGTTTCGATTTCACCGGTCTTGGCGAAAGCGAAGGCGACTTTGCGGACACGAATTTCTCTTCGAATGTCCAGGACCTGATTGCAGCAGCCGAGTTTTTGGCGAACGAATACCAGCCGCCGCAGATACTCGTCGGTCATTCGCTCGGCGGCGGCGCCGTGTTGCAGGCTGCCGGCCATTTGCAAGAAGTGAAGGCCGTTGCCACGATTGGCGCACCTGCTGAACCCACTCATGTGCGCCACCTGCTCGTGGATGCAGAACAGCGCATCGAAGGCGAGGGAGAAGCTGAAGTGGAGCTGGCCGGCCGCAGGTTTCGCATCAAGAAGCAGTTTCTCGATGACCTGGAGCAAACGCAGATGGCGCATTCGATTCGTGAGCTGAAACGCGCGCTCTTGATCCTGCATTCGCCGGTCGATAACACCGTGGGCGTGGACAATGCGGCGGCGATTTTTAAAGCTGCAAAACATCCCAAGAGCTTTGTTTCGCTGGATAATGCCGACCATTTGCTTTCTCGCGAGAATGATTCGCGCTATGCCGGCTCTGTAATCGCTGCCTGGGCCAGTCGCTACGTCGAAGCCAGAGAACAAGACGCAAAGCGCGATCTGGCGGACAACCGTATCTGGGTGCGCACCGGCAAGTCAGGATTTCAGACTGAGATCAACGCCAACGGCCACAGCTTGCTGGCCGATGAACCGGAATCCGCCGGCGGAACCAATACCGGCCCGACGCCGTACGACCTTTTGGTTGCCGCGCTCGGGACCTGCACCTCCATGACACTGCGCATGTATGCCGACCATAAAAAGTGGCCGCTGGAGTCCGTTGATGTGTTCCTGCAGCATAAAAAAATATATGCAAACGATTGCGAAGATTGCGAGACCAAAGACGCCAAAATCGATTACATCGAGCGCGAGATTGATGTACATGGCGAGCTCGATGATGAGCAGAGAAAACGCTTATTGGAGATCGCCGACAGATGTCCTGTGCATCGGACTCTGCATTCTGAGATCAAGGTTGAATCGAAGCTAAGGAGTGAGTAGTGGTATTCGAATTTAGAAAGCCCCCTGACCTGGATGAAATCAAAGCACCGCAAAACCCTAAAAGCAATTTTTGAAACACCGGTTCGTTCCGACATATCGTGGAGAGATATCGAGAGCTTATTGCATGCCTGCGGTGCCGAAATCAGCGAAGGGAGGGGTTCGCGAGTACGGATTGCTCTCAATGACGTACGTGCGGTATTTCATCGTCCACATCCCAGAAATGAAACTGATAAAGGCGCAGTAGTTTCGATGCGTCGCTTTTTGACAGAAGCAGGAGTAGAACCATGATGCAAAATAGAGGTTATCTGGCTCGTATCGAGTTTGATGAAGAAGCCAATATGTTCCATGGTGAAGTCGTAAACATTCGCGACGTAATTACTTTTCAAGGAAAGTCGGTTGAGGAATTAAAAAGGTCATTTCAAGACTCTGTTGACGATTATTTAGAATTCTGTGCTGAGCGTCAGGAGAAACCTGAAAAGCCATTTTCAGGGCGTTTTACCATCCGCCTTTCTCCCGAACAACATCGCAAGATTGTTCTTGCCGCAGAAAAAGCTGGAAAACAGATTGAGTCATGGGTTGCGGATACTCTTATCAAATCGGCAGATTGAGCACTTATGTGCATGAAACTGCCCTATTTACAATGGAGAGGAATTTCTAAATGATTGCATCACGCTTAATTATCATCACACTAGCATTCCTAGTGCAAGTACAATTCTCTTTTGCCTTCCAGCAGCAAGATTCGGAGAAAGCACTCCCTGTCGATCCCAAAATCACGATCGGCAAATTGGAAAATGGTCTAACCTATTATATCCGTGAAAATCAAAAGCCTGAAAACCGGGCTGAACTACGTCTGGTAGTGAATGCCGGCTCCGTGCTCGAGGATGACGACCAGCGTGGGCTGGCTCACTTTGTCGAGCACATGGCGTTCAACGGCACGGAAAATTTTGCCAGGCACGAGATAATCGATTATCTCGAATCCATCGGCATGCGCTTCGGCCCGGACATCAACGCCTACACCAGCTTTGATGAGACCGTCTACATGCTGCAAGTCCCCACCGATGATGAAGGGATCGTCGAGACCGGCTTTCAGATTTTGGAGGAATGGGCGCATAACGTCAGCTTCGACGAGGAGGAAATCGATAAGGAACGCGGCGTGGTCATCGAGGAGTGGCGACTTGGCCGCGGCGCCCGCGCCCGCATGCGTGACAAACAATTCCCGATTCTGTTCAAAGGGTCACGTTATGCTGAGCGGTTACCCATCGGCAAAAAGGAAATCATTGAAAATGCCTCTTATGAGACGATTCGCAAGTTTTACAATGACTGGTACCGGCCGGAGTTGATGGCAGTCGTGGCTGTCGGTGATTTTGACAAAAGCTGGATCGAGACGCTCATCAAGCAGCGCTTTTCCCGTCTCGAGTCCAGAGACTCCGCACCGGAACGAACGTATTATCCGGTTCCTGACCATGAACAAACGTTGTTCGCATTGGCTTCGGACGTGGAAGCGACCAACACCAGCGTTGCGATCTACCACAAAAATGATCTCGATGAAACCGGCACGGCTGCGGCTTACAGACAGTCTCTGGTGGAGTCACTGTTCAACCGTATTCTCAACAAACGGCTCGAGGAGCTGTTGCAGCAGCCGGAGCCGCCCTTCCTGGCAGCGTTTTCAAGTCAGGGGCGGTTTATCCGCACAAAGGAGTTTTATGTCTTGAACGCTTTTGTGAAGGACAACGGCGTGCCCGCCGGATTGCAGGCCGTGCTCACGGAAGCGATGCGCGTCAAGCAGCATGGCTTTACGGCCACGGAGCTGGAACGCGAGAAAAACGAAATGCTGCGCGGCATCGAAAAGGCATACCAGGAACGCGACAAGACCGAATCGGATGTCTATGCCTCGGAAGCTATCCGCAATTTCCTGCAAGATGAATCCATGCCCGGAATTGAAAAAGAGCTCGAGCTGTATCAGGAATTCCTGCCGGGCATCGGGCTTGCTGAAGTCAATGCCTTGACCGGCGAATGGATCAAGGAAAGCAATCGCGTCGTCACGGTCAGCGCTCCGAAAAAGGAATCCGCGCCTTTACCCTCAGAGTCTGAGCTGAGACAGGTGTTGGCCAAAGTGAACGATCTCACCATCGAAGCGTATGTCGATGCTGTCACGGATGCGCCGCTCGTATCAAACCCGCCCACTCCCGGAAAAGTCATCTCGGAGAAGACAATGGAAGAGATTGGCGTCACCGAATGGCTGCTGTCAAATGGCGTACATGTGGTTCTGAAGCCAACGGATTTCAAGAACGATGAAGTTTTATTCGATGCTTTCAGTCCGGGTGGCCACTCATTGGTGGCCGATGATGACTTCGTTTCAGCGCTGGCAGCCACTGCTGTTGTGGGCGAGGGCGGATTGGGCAGCTTCGACCAGATTGCGCTGCAAAAGAAGCTTTCCGGCAAGATTGTCAATGTCTCGCCCTTCATCGATGAGCTGACCGAAGGCATCGGCGGCAGTGCGTCGCCGCAGGATCTCGAGACCATGTTCCAGTTGATCTATCTTTACTTCACAGCGCCGCGCAGGGACAGCACGGCCTATCTTTCGTTTAAATCGCGCATGAACGGATTTATCGAAAACCGGCATGCGAGTCCGCAGGCCGCGTTTCAGGATACCATTCAGGTTACCATGTCTCAGTACCATTTTCGTACCCGGCCATGGACGAAGGAGGTTCTGTCCGAGATAGGTCTGGAGAGCGCCTTCGAAGTTTACCGCAACCGTTTTGCCGACGCCAGCGATTTCACCTTTGTTTTCGTTGGAAATTTCGAGCCTGACGTAATCAAACCCATGGTCCACCGGTACCTGGGCGGCTTGCCTGCCCTGGAGCGCCAGGAAACCTGGCAGGACCCCGGCATCGAGCCACCTGCCGGCGTCATCGCCAAGGTCGTCAAAAAAGGTGTAGAGCCCAAGAGTCAGATGCGTTTGATTTTCACCGGACCCTTCGAATGGAGCCGCGAGAATCGGCACCATCTCTATTCCATGGCCTCAGTGATGCAAATCAAGCTGCGCGAAGTGCTGCGCGAGGACAGAAGCGGCACATACGGCGTTGGCGTTTGGCCAACCGTATCACACTATCCCGATCCCGAGTACACCCTGAACATTTCGTTTGGCGCTGCTCCGGACAGAGTCGATGAGCTCACGGAAATCGTATTCGAGCAAATCGATAGCCTGAAAACTGTGGGGACAACGGAGAAGTATCTCACCAAAGTCAAAGAGCGGCAGCTACGCAAGCATGAAACGGATTTGGAGAGAAACGGTTTCTGGTTACGCTCGCTGCGCTCTGCATATTATCACAATAGCGATCCGAAACAGATCGTCGAGTTTGAAGATATGGTTGAGAAACTTTCTCTGGAGAACATCCGCCGGGCCGCACAAAAATACTTCAATATGACGAATTACGTGCAAGTCATTCTGAAGCCTGATGGCTCCTGATAAAGCTGTAACAGCAGAAAATGTAAGCAACCACAACCCGGAGAGGAGGACAGGATGGAAAAACAGTACAAGTCGTTCGCTGACTTTTACCCTTTTTACTTATCCGAGCACAGCGATCCCATCTGCCGGCGGTTGCATTTTGTCGGCAGCGTTCTGGTGTTGGTGACGCTGGTCTATGCCATTGTCACGGCAACGTGGTGGATGCTGTTGCTGTTGCCGGTTATTGGCTATGGCTTTGCCTGGATCGGGCACTTTGCTTTTGAAAAGAACCGGCCGGCCACCTTTACTTATCCACTCTACAGTCTGCTCGGTGATTGGGTGATGTTCAAAGATATGCTAACCGGAAAGATCAAGTTCTAAAGATGATAACACAGATTCCGGCGGATGTAATGAAGCGCATTGCCGCATGTCGTTCGAAGTTTGCACGCGGCAACGAAGTTTCGCAAACTCAAATAGATGGTGTGGCCGCTGAGCTACAGCCATTTCGCGAACTTCTCCTGCCGGGTGAAAAAGAAGAGACCTTTCAGCTCGTTGATCAGTACGGCGGCTTCAGAGCCGTGTTTGCGCCGCGCTGGCTGTGCCACCTGCTGGGCCTGCGACACAAAGTCGCGCATGTTGTGTTGCACTGGCGCAGTCCGGCGCTGGGACCGGCGTTTGTGTTGCAAGTTCGCAGTTGGAACAAGATCGATTCCCCCGGCGCATTAGACATCTCCGTGGGAGGTCATGTCAATTCAGGCGAAGGGACGACGGTGCGCGCAACTGCGAGCCGCGAGATGGCGGAAGAATTGGGCCTGCAACCCGCAGATTTGCTGGCAAGCCTGGCGTACCGTGCCAGCTACGAAACACAGCAAGCGCAACCCGATAAGCATTTCTGCGATGTCGAACACCGCGATATCTTTGTGGGCGAACTCAAGCGCCAGAGTCTCGAGCGTATCAGCTTCAGCGACCGCGAAGTCGTGGGCTTGTATCTTTGTCCGCAGCGGGAGGCCGAAAATCTATTGCAGCAAAATGTGCTGGCCATGGCCAGCGGCCTGCGGAAATCTCTGCCGTTTTGCCTTGATATGAAAATCTGATTCAAGTTACCGTACCAAAAATGAAGACCGACGCAGACATTATCAAGCTGATCGAAAAGTATTACGACCCGAAATCACGAGTGTATGAGATTTTGGTCGTGCACAGCACCATGGTGACCAATAAAGCGATGGAGCTCGCTGAGCGCGTTGCGCACTTGCAGCCGGACGTGCAATTCGTCCGCGAGGCAGCAATGCTGCATGATGTTGGCATATTCCTGACTTTTGCGCCGGATATCGATTGCCACGGCAAATATCCGTATATCATGCACGGTCCGCTTGGCCGAGAGCTGCTCGAAAAGGAGGGCCTGCCGCGCCATGCCCTGGTTTGCGAACGCCACACCGGTGTCGGCATCAGCAAGCAGGATATCATTACGCAAAACATGCCGCTGCCGCGTCGTGATATGTTGCCCGTTAGTCTGGAGGAAAAGATCATCTGCTTTGCAGATACATTTTTCGGAAAGAACCCTGAAAAGCTCCGTGTGGAAAAGCCAATTCCCAAGATCGAGAAGAAAGTGCTCGAATATGGGGGCGAAAATCCGCAGCGACTGCGTGCGTTGCGTGAGCTGTTTGCTATATGATTGCAGCGAATTCAAATCCGACATCCTTCAGCTCTGAGGCAACCTCTCCACTCCTGCGGATTCCCGCCGTGAAACCTAGTGTCCGACAGATATGCTGAACAGGAATCGCCGCGGTGTCATGGGGCCATAGACATAGCCGGCATCCCTGGCAATCCCTTTATCAAAATCGTCCTGAAACGCATTGGTAACATTATAGGCGCCAAGAGTCAGCTTGCCGTAAAGATGGCTAAAGAGCGGAATCTTGTAGGATGCCAACAAGTCAAATATCAGAAACGATCCCGATTTCTCCAAACGGTCTTCATCTATGTAGCCTGCGTAATGGGGTACATACATTGGTCCGGTGTATTTGGTCACAGCGAGAATGTTAAACTGCCGGCTAAGATCATAGGAGAGTCTCATGTTTCCGTAAACATCGGGCGTTCTAAACATGTCGAATGAATTGAAATCGGGATCAGCCTTTTCCCACTTACTGCTCTGTAAAGTCAGGCCGCCAGCAAGTTCACCTTTGGTAAACCGCAATCCCACCTCAAACTCCAGGCCTTTAACCTCAGCACCTGCGCCATTGATACGAAAGAACTCTGTTTCGGCTGTGGCAGGATCATCCTGCTGGTTCAATTGAAATGTGTTGTCAAGATGTGTAAAGAAGCCGTTAATGTTCACTCTGAGACCGGACATTCCCAGGATTTCCTGGTACTCCAGACCGGAATAAATCGTTGTGCTGCGCTCCTCCACGAGACCATCGGAATTGCGTATGATTTGACCTTCTCCGGCTACCTGGGTAATGTGTAGATCTTCATCGAATACCTGCGGCGGTTTGAATCCTGTGGACAGACCGCTGCGAAAAGTAAATGATTCGTTCATCGCCCACTTCAAAGCGATGCGTGGGCTGAGGATAGTTTTGTCAATTTCGGAATGCTTATCCAAACGTGTTCCGATGATGATCTCTGTATGATTGAAGTCTCCCCAGGAAATATTGTCCTGCAATACCAAGCCCAGGTCTGTGTAAGTGTCATCGATGATTCGGTCATAGGCAATCGCCTCGTCCCGCAATCCCTCATGCTGATACTGAATGCTGGCAGTTAGTACGTGGTTGCTTAATCGATAATTGGTCTGCAACCCCGTAACCAACAGAGGGTTGCTGGTTTCGCCGTAAGCATTCGGGTCCTGTTCTGCGCCATAATAACTATTGCGATCCGTGTGTGCAACGGAGAAATATGCTTTGTAGTCAAATGTCATTGCTGGCGCCTGGGTCCATGACAATGAGCCGCCATAACGCCAGGATTCGATCGCCTCGGCAATATCGGCAAAGTGCGGCGCCAAATCGAATTTGTTGCCACCGCGCCGGTCCTCATGGATGTGATGCAGATGGAGAGCAAGCTCACCTTTGTTCACAGGCCGGAAGTACCAGTTGAGACCAATAGCCTCGTTCTCCAGTACACCGATTTCACTGAAGCCATCGTCGTTGTGGTCGTAGGACTGTCTGCGCCGAATGGTTACGAACAAGTAGCCGCTGGACTTTCCGGAGTTGCTGACGCGCGAAAGCGTGAAGCCCAGTTTGTGATCTAATTCACCGCTAACTGATGAGGTTCGGTGGTCAAAAGTAAGCTCGTTATGGGTCGGACGTCTTGTGATCAGATTGATAACACCAGCCACTGCAGTTCCGCCGTATAGCGCGGAGCCGCCGCCCTTGACGATTTCCACCCGTTCGATCATTTCATCCGGAAATTGCTCCAGACCGTAAACCCCGGCCAGACTGCTGACCACCGGATCACTATCGATGAGAATTTGGGAATAATGTCCCTCCAGACCGAGGAGTCTGACTTGGGTGAAATTGCAGTTCTGACAATTATTTTCTACGCGCACGCCGGTCTGCAGGTCCAGGGCTTCGGCAAGATTGGCTGCTTTTTGTGCCTGTATGAGACTCCGAGAAACTATCTTGGTTTGTACAGGCACATCATCAAAAAGTCTTGGCAGGGCGGTCGCCGTAACGACGACTTCCGGAACTTCCAAAGCGGACGGGACCATAGCAAAATCGACTTGTGCTGTCCCATCGGCCCAGGTGGTAACCTCTTTCTCTACCACTTCGTAGCCAACCATCGTGGTGCGTAATGTATATTTTCCTGGCGGAAGATTCCGTATTTCATAGCTTCCGTCATTACGAGTGGCTGCACCCCGGAAGGTGTCAACCAACAGGACATTCACACCGGCTAATGGTTCCTCTGATTTCGCGTCTGTTATCCGGCCAGTAATAAAGCTGCCCGTTCTATCATTTCCCCATGCCAAATATGCAGAGAAAAATAGCATGGCGATAGCAAATGTTCCACCTACCATCTTCTTCGACATTACTTGCTCCTTGTGTTTTAATAGTCAAACAGATGCATGGTTAGTAATAAATATGGTTTACATGTAACCAACTCCGTGCCAAAAAAAAGAAAGGGCTGCTATTATACCATTAGATTTTTATAATTAAGGGGTTAAGAACACTCACTATATGTCCAAAGAATTCAAATTATTCTCATTGTCAGGAGAATGATTTTCAAAGTGAAAAAAACGTGACTGAGATGTGTTTCCAAAACAGGGTTGCATATTTACCACAGATACCATAGATTTAAAAGGTTCCAGAATTGCTAATCGTTCATCATTGCGGCAAATCCAAAATGCAATCTCAATCCTATTCAAGCCTGCCGATCACAGTCGACAAGAGCCATATCACAACGCTTGGCGAGCGGCTGTATACGGAAAGCATCGAGCTTATCCGTGAGCTGGTCAACAATGCCTATGATGCCGATGCCGCCAATGTCAGAGTTTCGATTGAGGCGGATTCCATAAAGGTGGAAGACGACGGCGCCGGTATGGATTGGGAAGGCTTGCAGCAGTACTTCAACATCGGTTCACCGGAAAAGCTGCAAAAAAGCAAGTCGCCCTTTTACAAACGCGATCGCATCGGTCAATTCGGCATCGGCAAGTTTGCCAGTCTGGCGGCATGCCGCCGTTTTGAAGTGGTGACGCAGAAAGGCAATTTTGCCGCCAAAGTCACTTTCGATAAGGAGCAGTGGGCGCAAAGCAGCGGGCAATGGCAACTGCCGGTGGAGATGCTGGAGCCAGACCGCCAGCGTGGCCATGGCACGACCGTCATCCTTTCGAAGCTCACGCGCAAATTCGATCCGGAGGCGGTGCGGCAAAAAGTGCTGGAGAGCGTGCCGATTCAGGCTCGGAATTTTGCAGTCTTTGTCAATGGTAAGCGCGTGGTTCTATCCCGCATACCCGGTCATCGCATTCCTTTTCTGGAAGGCACGCCCATGGGACCTGTGCACGGCGAAATTGTATTGGTTCCGGCCTCACAGGCATCGGCGAGGGAGATGGGCATTGTGGTGCGGGTCAAAGGTGTGATGGTCAGGAAGGAGTACTTTGACATTCAATCATGGGGCAAAGAGGGCGCACGTGTCCGCGGCGAAGTCAACGCCGATTTCCTGCCCGTGACCAGCGACCGTAGCGGCTTTCGCCAGGATACACCGGAGTATGAAGCTTTTTCTGCCGCGATGCAAAAAATCATGGCTGAAGTCAAGCAGCAGATCGTGCGGCTCTCTGACCGAAAAGAGACGCAGAAAGTGCGGCGTGCGCTCAAAGAGGCGCTTGACCGCATTCAGCTCGCGCTTACCATTCACCCGGATTTCATCGAATCAGGCATCATGCCGGTGGGAGAGCAATCCGATGCGCTCGGCGAGCCCGCGCTGGCCAAAGCCGGCACAGAAGGGCAGGCGCCAAAAGACGACAGTCAGGCAGAAGCCGAAGCTGAATCATCGCTGCAGCCACAGCAGGAAGATGATGCAGCATCTCCGAGCAGCGTAAATGATGAAGACGCAACCTACAAAGACAAAACGCAAGCTGAAAGAAAGCCCGTGGTCAAACGATTGACGCCCAATACGGTTATCCGCAAGATTCGTGTGGGCGACCATTTAGTCTCCTGCTGTCTCGACCATTTTGGTGAGGCGGGACCGGAATGTTTCACCCAGGGTCAGATCATCTATATCAATCGTGACCATCCGCTCTATAAACGAGAAGCGAAAAAGAAGGCCAGCCACACCATGTATCTCGCACGCTTGATGAGCCAGGAAATCGCCCTCATGAAGACACCGGCAGATCCGCGCGCGGCATTTCAGAAGCAGAGCGAGTTGCTGAAAGCTGCGTTTGCAGAATAACCAGACCTTGGCATTCAGCAATATGGTTCAATTTTCAGCAACCTCTGAGGTTGGTTGATACAGCATGAGTTAATAGAGTGTGGGCATGGCCTGGCACACCCTGACCAATTCACAAAATCTGGGAATGAGGTAAGTCATGAACAATATGGCTTAAGAAATTTCGTTCACATAGGTTGATTTACAAACACTCAGATCGTAGGATTGGACATCGTCTATTGTTTGATTGGTCCAGGCGCATTCACCAGGGAAAGGTAAATGGGTATGCATAGCTCAAGAAATAATCTCTCCTCCAAACACTCACAAACCTATGGTTTGCAAATCCGCGATGGCTTTGCGGATGCGTATTCAGATGTTTACACCCCGGAAGTTCTACAGGTGCTTTCTACTTTGGCTGAGTTCAACCATGAACAGAAAGCACTGATGCACAAGCGCATCCACAAACGTGCTGAGCGTATGCACGGACGTGAGAGAATCACTTTTCTTGATCCGATGAGTGTTATTCCTGGTACAAACATCACAGTCCAGGATGCGCGCGACGGAAATTTTGAAGGCAGCGGCATACCGCGCGATTTGCAGCGGCAGTGGATTCAGGGAACGGGACCAGGCGCCAAACCAAATGCAGAGCTGGAAAGTAGCATTCGAAATGTCGCCTACGCCTTGCTTTCGGGAGCAGACGGCTGGATGTTCGATGGCGAGGATGCGCTGGGTCAGACCGCGACCATGTCGCTGGACAATCAGCGCAACCTCAAACTGGCCATCGCCCGGGCGCCCGTTTTTATGAAAATAGCCGAGCAAGTCGCGGCGCAGATGAACAATTGGGCGATGGGATTCTTTGGCCATACAATTATCGATGAGTGGCGGGAACAGCTAAATTTCACGACAAAGATTTTCCGGGCGAGGGGCTTGCACCTCGATGATCGCCATATTCGGGATCAGCAGGGCGAGATGCTTTCTGCTGCCATCGTCGATACGGCGCTTTATGTCGTCAATAATTATCGGGAGCTGCAGAAGACCGGCTCATCGATCGTGCTCTACCTTCCCAAAATCCAGACGGCCGAAGAAGCTGCTTTCTGGAACACCATCTTGAGCGCTCTGGAAGAGCATCTCGGGCTGGCTGTCGGCGCCATCAAGGTATATGTACTGGTGGAGCAGCTCGAAGCGACTTTCCAGTTGATGGAAATCCGGGCAGCCCTGGGCAAGCATTTCGTTGGCTACAATACCGGCCGCTGGGACTACATCAACAGCGTCGCTGACGCCATGGCCTGGGATGAAGAATTTGTCAATCCCAACATCGAAGCGATTGTCATGACTTATGGTTACATGCGCAACTATGAAGACCGGGTCCGCCGGGCTGTTAACACCCCTGACAAAAATGGCGGCTACGCCCTTTGGCAAGGTGGCATGGAGCCAAACATCCCTGTCGGATCAGAGAAAGGTGTCAAAAACGGCATGGAACGAGCCGTTGCCGGCGCCGTGCGTGAGCAAGAGGCGGGCGCCAGCGGCAAGTGGGTGGCGCACTGGAAAATGGTGCACATCGTGCGTCCGGTTTGGCAAGAAATAGGCGAGGATAACCAGCTTGGCAGGTCCTTCCCTGCTCTCACATATACCGAAGAAGATGCCTTTGGACTGACCTTGCTGGAACCGGCGCCCAGAACAATCCGGGGTGCGCGCAACTTGTTGAGCGTTGCTCTGCAGTATGGTAATGCCTTTGGACAGGGCTTTCAGGCCGCTGCTTTGAAGCCCGCTGACTTTTTTGGCGACGACGACATTCTCTACCTGATGGAGGACATGGCAACCGGCGAAATCCGGTTGAGCATATTGTGGGAGTGGCTGCACAAGGCGGCCAGGTTGAATCAAGACGATCCCGAAACGGGATTGCGGGCTGGCGACACTTTTACCATGGCCGTCTTTGACCGGCTTCTGCAGGAAGAATACGAGAAACTCCGCCGAGCCAGCAATCGCGACGTGCATGATGACTCCAAGGATACGACGCTACCCATCGCGCGTGAGATCGTCGCCGCCTATGTCAAGCAGAGAATCAAGATTCCATGGTACATCGACTTGTTGAATATCAACTTGAACAATCATGATTTGGCCACAGCAAAGCAGCGTATACAACTTTACCTGGAGACGTTCAGGCGCGATGGCACTCGAATTACGGAGAATCTGGATTTCAAACCGACTGCGGCCTGAGACGGGGTTGACACTGAGGTCCAATTAACCTGCGAAACTTGAGTAACTGTGTAGCCGGACTTTTTAGCCTGAATCATTCAAGTTAGCGATTATCCAAGAATCACCAACTCATCAAACATGGAGGTCAGCATGGATTCCTTTGCAAAGGAAGTTGCAGAAACCGAGAAATGGTTCAATAGTGATCGGTTTAAGGGCATCACGCGTCTTTACACAGGGCAGCAGGTTGTCGAGCAGCGCGGGACCATTCGGACCGACTATCCCGTGGCACGGAATGCTGCTGAGCAGTTCTACATGCGTTTACGCGAGTTGTTTACGCAGCGCAAGCAGATCACGACTTTTGGCCCCTATTCGCCAGGCCAGGCCGTTGCCATCAAGAGGATGGGCATTGAAGGCATTTACCTCGGTGGTTGGGCCACTTCGGCTAAAGGCTCGATCGGCGAGGATCCGGGACCGGACCTGGCGAGTTATCCTTTAAGCCAGGTTCCCGATGAGGCGGCGCCCATCATCCGCGCTCTGCTCGCGGCAGACCGAAATCAAGAGTTTGCGCGGCTACGGATGAGTGAGGAAGAGCGGGCTGCAACACCGAAGATCGATTACAGGCCCTTTATCATCGCCGATGCCGACACGGGCCATGGTGGTGAAGCACATGTTCGCAATCTCATTCGGCGTTTCGTCGAAGCTGGTGTGCCGGGTTATCATATTGAAGACCAGAAGCCCGGGGTGAAAAAGTGCGGCCACCAGGCTGGCAAAGTGCTGGTGGCGCAAGACGAGCAAAACAAACGCCTCAACTCAGCACGATTTCAACTCGACCTTATGAACGTACCCGGCATTATCGTAGCGCGAACGGATGCGGAAGCTGCAACCTTTCTCGATGGCCGCGGCGACGAACGCGACCATCCGTTCCTCCTGGGAGCGACCAATGTCGACATGCCGAGCTACAAAGTTGCGAATCTCGCCATTCTCAAGCGCTTTTACGACGGCGGCGTGAAGGCTGTGAATGGCCATCTGCTCTATAGCATTTCACATACAGCTTATGAGGCTGCCTACAAGTGGCTCGAGCA